>NZ_JBHYGR010000001.1:0-42734 GCF_042738155.1 Kitasatospora sp. NPDC059088
GTGCCGCGTCGGCCGGGTCAGCACCCGCCGGGTCCGTCGTGCCGCGGCGGTCCGGGGCTCAGGGCCTGGCCGGGTAGCCCTCGTAGTGGCTCGGGCGGCCGTCGCGCAGCACCGGCCGGCCGAGCCGCGCGGCCTCCTCGTTGCGCAGCAACTCCCAGCCGCCGTCCGACCGGTGGAGCACGGCGGAGTGCCAGGGCGTCATCCAGGCGTCGGCGGCGGCGAGCAGCCGGATGCCGAACTTGGGCGCCCCGGCCGGCTGCGGATGGATCGACAGCCGCACCGCCCGAGGATGCTGCTCGGCGATCAACTCGCCCCAGGCGCGGCTGCGTTGGATCACCCCGTAGGCGCGCCGGCGGCACTCCCGCTGGAGGGCCGACCTGGTGCCGGGGAAGTTCACGGCGTCCTCGGTGAGGAAGCGGGTGATGCCCCGGTAGAGCCGCAGGGTCTCCTGCTCGGTCAGCACCTGCTCGCGCAACTCCTCGACGCTCGGCGCGTACCGCGCGTGCACCCGGGCGCGCTTCTCGTCGTACGGCAGGTCGCCGAGCACCGCCCGCAGGTCGAAGGTGTCCAGGTGGCGCAGGCTCTCGCGCTCGATCATCGCGGTCAACTCGTCGGAGTACTCGTCGATGTGGTGGTCCGGGACGTCGATCAGGTCGCCGAAGATGTGGCCGTCCGAGCAGATCAGGATCCGGGCGCCGGGCGGGTGGATCCGGGCTATCCGCCGGCAGAGCCCGTCCAGGAAGGTCAGCGACAGCCGCTCGCCCTCGTCGGGCAGGTGGCCGAGCACCTTGGCCGGGTTCGGCGACTTGCAGGGGAAGCCCGGGAGGGTGAGGACGATCGGCTCACCGGCCGCGATGAAGTCCGCCAACTGCGCCAGCTGGAAGGGGAAGTGCTCGGGCCGGGCGTCGAACTCCGGGTCGGAGGCGCGGCGGTGCGGGAGCAGCAGGCCGAGGACGCGGGCGGCGAGCTGCGCCGTCGACGGCTGACCGGGGGCGCTGGTGGCGAGGGTGGCGGTGCCGACGGGCGGCATGATGGATCTCCTCCGGGGGCGGCGGGTAGGGCTGGTCGGTGGGTGTGGCGAGGGGCGGGGGGCTCAGCGGCGCCGGTCGTAGGCGACCGGCAGCCGGTTCACCCCGCGGGCCAGGACGGCCGGGATCCAGGCGAGTTCGTCCAGGCCGTCCCCGGGCGCACCGGCCGGGCGCAGCCCGTCCAGTCGGCCGACCAAGGCGCGGACGGCGATCTGGAGCTCGGCCCGGGCCAGGGCGGCGCCCGGGCAGTAGTGGATGCCGTGGCCGAAGGCGAGGTGGGCGTTCGGCGTGCGGTCGAGGTCTAGGCGGTCGGCGTCCGGGAACTGCGCGTCGTCCCGGTTGGCGGCGCAGAGCGAGACGATCACCGAGTCGCCGGCCGGCACGGTGGTGCCGAACAGGTCGCTGTCCTCGGCGAAGAAGCGCCAGGTGGTGAGCTCGAACGCGGCGTCGTGGCGCAGCAGTTCCTCCACCGCCCGGGCCAGTCGGCCGGGTTCGTCGAGGCCGGCGCGCAGCGCGGCCAGCTGCTCGGGGTGGCGTAGCAGGGTGATCAGCATGGTGGTGATCTGGTTGGTGACCGGCTCCTGGCCGGCGACCAGCAGCTGGAACACGATCGAGTCGAGCTCCTCGCGGCTCAACTCGCCCGCGTCGTGGGCGGCGACGAGCCGGCCCAGCAGGTCCTCGGCCTCGGTCCAGCCCGGCTCCCGGCAGTCCGCGCGCTTGCGGGCGACCACCTCGGCGATGTACGTCTGCAGCCCGCGCAGCCGTGCCTCGTACGCCGGTCGGCCAGGGTCCTGCGGGCCGACCGGCTGGACCACCTTGCCCCAGTCGCGGTCGAAGCGCTCGGCCAACTCGGCGGGCAGGCCGATGACTTCGGCCAGCACCCGGAAGGGGTAGTGGGCCGCGAAGCCCGCCACCAGGTCGGCGCCGCCGGTGGCGGGCAGGCCGTCCACCAGCGAGTCGGCGAGCTCCCGCAGCCGCGGGCGCAGCGACTCCACCCGGCGCGGGGCGAAGGCGTCCAGCACCAGGCGGCGCATCACGGTGTGCTTGGGCGGGTCCTGGTGCAGCAGGTGGACCTGGAGCTGGGAGTGCTGCGGCTCCGGCATGATCGAGGCCAGCCGGCGCCAGTTCTCGTTGCCCAGGCTGTGGTTCTTGCCGAGCCGGGGGTCGTTGAGGGTCGCGTGGGCGGCCTGGTGGCCGGTGACCAGCCAGGCGTGGATGCCGCTCGGGAACTCCACCCGGTGCACCGGCCCGGCCTCGCGCATCCGGGCGTAGAGCGGGTACGGGTCGCTCTTGTAGGCCTCGCCGTACAGCGGGACGGGACTGGGGAGCCGGTCGTGCCCGTACGGGCAGCGCGGGGGTTCGGCCTCGGCCGGGGCCTGCGCCCCGGTTCCGGACGTGGTGGGCATGGGTGCGGTGTCGGTCATGGGTGTGCTTCCTCCGAGGGGGCGGATGTGTCGGGGGCCCTACGCGCGCGGGCGGCGGCCGTGCAGGGCGAGCAGCGGTACGGCGGTGGCGGCGGCCACGGTGGCCAGGGCGATGCCCGCGTGGGTGCCGGTGGTGGCGCGGTCGCCCGCCAGGGCGGCGGCGGTGGCCAGGGCCGGGCCGAGGGCGAAGCCCAGGCTGCGGGAGAGTTGGACGGCGGAGCCGGCGGTGGCGAGCTTCCCGGGCGGGGCGGCGGTCATCACCAGGGCCTGGGTCGGGCCGCCGTTGAGGCCCATGCCGGCGCCCGCGACGGCCAGCCGGACGGCGATGTCGAGGGCCGACCAGTCACCGCCCACCGGAATGAGCGAGGCCAGGCCGCAGGTGGTGACGACGGCGCCGGTGAGCGCCGTAGGCCGGGCGCCCCAGCGGTCGGCCAGCCGACCGCCGACCCGGCCGGCCAGCACCATGCCGAGCGGGAAGGCCAGCATGGTCAGCGCGGTGGCGGTGGCGCTCTCGCCCCGGGGGCCGCGCAGCTGCTGGACCAGCAGGTACTGGCAGGCCGCGAAGCCGGCGGCGAGCGCGAGCACCGAGGCGTTCACCCCGGTCGTTCGGGCGGCCCGCAGCACCTCGGCGACCGGCCGCCCGCCCGGGCGGCGCAGCCACCGCAGCACCAGGGGGACGGCGGGCAGCGCGAGCAGCAGCCACGCCGGGGCCGTGGGTGCCAGGGTGAGCCCGAGCAGCACGGCGGCCACGGCTCCGCCGATCAGGGCGGCGTCGCCGAGCGAGCCCCGGTCGGGCAGGCGGAGCCCACCGCGCCGCGGGGCGTGGCGGTGCACGATCAGTACGGCGGCCAGGCAGACCGGCAGCTTCACCAGGAAGACCGCCCGCCAGCCGAAGTGGTCCAGCAGCAGGCCGCCGACCACCGGGCCGGTGACGGCGCCGAGCGGCCCCAGCGTCGCGGGCACGCTCATCGCCCGCGCGCGCAGCTCGGGCCGGACGGAGGTCGCGGCCAGGACCGGCATCAGCACGAACAGGACGGCCCCGAAGGCACCTTGCAGCAGCCGTGCGGCTATCAGCCAACTCGCCCACGGGGCAAGGGCGGCCAGCACGCTGCAGGCCGCGAAGCAGCTGACGGCGAGCAGGAGCGCGGGCCGGGTGCCCACCTGGTCCAGCCACCGCCCGGCCGGCAACAGCAGCGCCACCAGGGGGAGTTGGTAGCCGAGCGCGGCCCACTGCGCGACCCCGGCGGAGACGTGCAGGCCGGAGGCCAGGTCGGTGAGCGCCAGGTTGACCACGTTCATGTCGAGCATCGCGACGAACGAGAGCATCCCTGCGGCCACGACCAGGCTCCACCGGTCCACCGGTTCGATCTGATAGCCCGTCAGGTCATTTGTGGCCGAGGGGCGTTGCGCTCGCATGAAGGTCCTCCGTTCCCCGCTGCCGTACCGGCACCGCCTCGGCGGCGGCGTCCGGTACAGCAGTCGGAGGCGGGCGGGCTCCAGTTCCGAACACTTGGGGGATTTTTCGGCGGAGGCCGTCGCGGCGTCGGCGGCGAACAGATGACAGCAGACGGATAACAGATGACAGAGTTCGAAATCTGTCATCTGTTATCCGTTATCTGTTCGCTGTCATCTGTTCGCCGTCGGTCGTCGGTCGTCGGCCGCCGACTGTTGGATGTCAGCCGTCAGCCGTCGGCTGCGCCCGCCCCTCAGCAGGCCGCCGCGAGTTCCCCGGCCTCGGCGGCCCGCAGGCGCGCGACCAGTTCCTCCCGTGCCCGGGCGACCCGGGAGCGGACGGTGCCGATCGGGCAGCCGGCGACCTCGGCCGCCTCCGCGTAGCTCAGGCCGACCACCTGGGTCAGGACGAAGGCCTCCCGTCGCTGGGCGGGTACCCGTTCGAGCAGGTCCCCGAGGGCGATCCCGTCCTCGAACCCGGCCGTCGGGGTGCCGCCCTGCCGTTCCGCCGCCTCCTGCCAGTCCGGCAGCGCCGCGCAGCGCGGCCGGGCGGCGGCCATCCGGTACCGGTCGATGACCGTGCGCCGGGCGATCGACAGCAGCCAGGTGCGGGCCGAGGAGCGACCGGCGAAGGCGGGCAGGCCGCGCAGGGCCCGTAGGAAGGTCTCCTGGGCGAGGTCGTCGGCGGACTGCACGTCGGTCAGGTGGGCGACGAAGCGCCAGACGTCCCGCTGGGTCGCCCGGACGAAGGCCTCGACGTCCGCCGCCCGGCCCGAGCGGGCGGTCAGCGCGAGTGCGGTGAGCTGGTCGTCATCCACGGCGGCCCCCGATCCGGCCCGCGCTGCCCCGGTCCGCGTGGGCCTGGCCCGCGCTGCCCCGGCCGGTACCGCCCTGGCCGCCGTGCGGGACGATGGTCATATGAGATGCGCGCAGTTCCGTACCGCTCTGTCCGCCCGGCTCGACGGCGAACCGAGCGGCCTGCCCGGCACCCGGCTGGACAAGCACCTGGCGCGCTGCGCCGGCTGCCGCGACTGGCTGGACCGGGCCGAGCGACTGCGCGCCCAGGTGCGGGCGGCCGCCGACGACGGCCCGGCGCCCGAGTGGGCGGCCGGGCTGTCCGCCCGGCTGGGGCTGGAGGGCCCGGTCGGCCCCGCGCCGGAGGCGCCGCAGGCCGCGGAACGGTAGGACGGTGGCGCCGGTGCGAACCGGTGCGCCGTCGAAGTGAGGCATGGGAAGGTCCCGAGGGGAAGGCAGGGAGCGGCGCCGCGCACAGCGGCACCGCAGGCGTCCATGGGCCGGCCGCGCGGCGCTGCGCACCTCCCGCGGAGGTGTCGGCGGTCGCGGATCCGGGCCCGGGCCCCGATGGCACCCACGGCGCGGGAGGCGACGACACGGGACGTGACGGCGCAAGGGCGCGGTGGAGCGGCAGGGCGACCTGCCCGACGGCGGGGTCCCGGAAGTTCCGGCAGCGGGGCCGGTCACCGACCGGTCATCGGCCGGATGGGGGAGCGCGTCGGGCGCGTCAGCAGGCGAGGGCGAACGCCGGTGGGCCGCGCCGGACGACGGCATGCGTGAGCAGTACCGACCGGGCCAGGCCGTCCGGCCGTTCGACGGGCCGGGGGACGACCGGCGGCCGGTACCCGAAGGGGCGGGCGAACAGCGTCAGCAGCGGAAGCGGCAGCGCCCCGGCGACGACCGCCCCGAGGGCGGCGAGCAGCTCGAAGACCCGGACCAGCGCGGCGTCACCGCGCCAGAGCAGCAGTGCGCAGGCCAGCGCCGCCAGGACGTGGGCGAGTGCCATCCCGGGCGACATGCCGTGCGCCATGTCGTGGCCCATCCCGTGACTCATCCCGTGGGCCGGGCCCGTCGGCAGTGCGTGCGACATCCCCGGCATGTCCGGCATCCCGGACATGCCCATGTCCATGGACGCCCCGTCGGCCATCCCGCCCCCGCTCCCGCCCCCGCTCCCGGGAGCGACCCCGGTCCCCGCCGTCGCCCCGTGGTGCATGCCCGCCATCGGCCGCAGGCTGCCCGCGGCCGGGGGGATGTCCGGGTCGATGCCCGCCATCCGGGCCAGCTCGGCGGGCGAGAGCCCGCCGGCCGTCCGGTCCGGGTTGCAGAGCAGCAGGGCGGCCCAGTCCGTGGCGGCGAGCCGGCCCAGGCCCCCGCCCCCGCGGCCGAGCGTCGCGGCGTGTTCGAAGAGCAGGTGCAGGGCGGCCTGCGCCGAGACCATCCAGGCGCTGATGACCCCGAGCCCGCGCCGCTTCCCGGCCAGCAGCCAGGTCAGTCCGAGGACCGCCCCGAACGCGCCGAGCAGGACCGGAGCCGAGACCCCGGCCCCGGCCATGGCGACGTGCGCCGCGGCGGCCATCGCCACGCACAGCGCGGCGAAGACCGCGGCGCGCAGCAGGCGGATCCGGTCGGTCATCACGATGGCACTCATCGTCGCACCCGCCACGCCCCGCCCGTGCCGCACCCTCCGGTGATGGCCGGTTCCGGCCCGTGAGACCATGCCCGGCCCGTCGGGTCGACCGGCCACCGGCCTCTAACACCACCCCGCACCACGGTCCAACCGGCTTGACACGCGCACCCTCCACTCACTAAATGTGCACACTCCGGCACGGAACGTGTGCGCCGGAACGAACCCTGACCGAACCGGCACGAGTCGGCGCGAACCCGACCGGAAGCAGGAGGCACGGCCATGGACACCCCGACGGAGGTCTCCGCCCCGGCGGCAGGCACCCCCGACCTCACCGACCCCCGCTTCTGGCAGCTGCCCGCCCCCGCCCGCGCCGCCGCCTTCGCCGAGCTTCGCCGCCGCCCCGCCCCCGTCTACTTCGGCGACCGCGCCACCGGCCGGGGCTTCCACGCCCTGGTCCGGCACGCCGACGTGGTCGAGGCGAGCCGCAACCCCGCCGTCTTCCGCTCCGCCCCCGGGGTGACCACCCCCGAACCGGCCCGCTGGGTCCGGCTGCTGTTCGGCGACTCGATGGTCAACCTCGACGACCCCCGGCACGCCCAGCTGCGCCGGATCGTCTCCCGGGCCTTCACCCCGCGGCTGCTCGGCCGGGTCGAGGAGGACATCCGGCACGTCTGCACCGCCCTGGTCGACGCGGTCGAGCGCGACCGGCCCGAGGACTTCGTCCGCCCGGTGGCCGCCCAGCTCCCGTTCCAGGTGATCTGCACCATGATGGGCATCCCCGAACAGCCCCGGCGCACCATCCTCGACCTGGTCGACCGCAACTCCGCGGACGTCGGCGTGGCCCGGCCGCTGCGCCGACGGCTCCGGGTGCCCGGGCGAGGCCTGGCGGCGCTCGCCCGGATGCAGGGCATCGTGGCCGCGGTCGGCCGCGAGCGCCGACGCCGTCCCGCCGAGGACCTGATCTCCGCGCTGGTCGCCGCCGACGTGGACGGCCGCCGGCTCACCGGCCGCGAGCTGGGCGCCTTCTTCTCGCTGCTGCTGGTCGCCGGGATCGAGACCACCCGCAACGCGCTCGCCCACGGGCTGCACCTGCTGACCGTCCACCCCGAACAGCGCGCGCTGCTGCTCGCCGACCTGGACGGCCGGCTCCCCGGGGCGGTGGACGAGATGGTCCGCCACGCCACCCCGATCGTCCAGTTCCGCCGGACCGTCGCCGTCGACCACGAGCTCGGCGGCCCCGGCGGCCCGCTGCTGCGGGCGGGGGAGAAGGTCACGCTGTACTACGGCTCGGCGAACCGGGACGAGGCGGTCTTCCCCGATCCGGAGGCCTTCGACATCACCCGCACCCCCAACCCCCACCTCGGGTACGGCGGCGGCGGGCCGCACTACTGCCTGGGCGCGCACCTGGCCCGGCAGGAGATGACGGCGCTGTTCCGCGAGCTGTTCACCCGGCTGCCCGGGGCGCGGTCGGTCGGCGAACCGGTGCTCGTCCCGTCCAGCTTCGACCACCGGGTCCGCTCACTGGGCTTCACCTTCTGAACCCGCACCGCTCGGCTTCCGGACCAGCACGGCTCGGCCGGACCCGCACGGCTCGGCGTCGGCTAGACCGACAGCTCCCACACCGCGTGGTCGTGCGCGAACATCGCGTGGCACGGCCGGTGCTCCGCGACCCGGTCCAGCCAGGCCCGGTAGCCGGGCAGCGGCGCCGCCACCCCGTCGCGCGCGGCCTGCCGGGCCAGCACCGCCTGTCCGTACTCGGAGGCGAAGTCGTACGCCTGCCCGGCCAGCAGCACCCTGGAACCGTCCATGCGCTCGACCAGCAGCGACTGGTGCCCCGCGGTGTGGCCGGGCGTGGGCAGCACCCGGACGCCGGGCCAGAGTTCGGTCTCGCCGTCGAGCTCCTGGTGGACGGCGCCGGGGAAGTCGACCAGGGCGTCGATGGTGTAGCCGCCGCGCCGGGCGGTGGCCAGTTCCCCGGCCTGGACGAGGACCGGTGTCCCGGCGAACAGCGGATTGCCGCCGCAGTGGTCGAAGTGCAGGTGGCAGTTGACCACCAGGTCGATGTCCGAGACCGCGACGCCGGCGGCCGCGAGCGCCTCCGGCAGCGGACGGCGGGACGGGCGGTAGTGCGCCTCGGTCTCCGGCGAGCCCGCGCCGATCCCGGTGTCGAACAGCAGCAGCGACCCCGGGCCGCGGACGAGGTACGCGAGCACCGGCTCCACCCGCGGTTCGGGGCCGCCCACCTCGGCGGCCGGCCGGACTATGTGGCCCAGGTCCAGACGGCGGATCGTGTGCATGCGTCCCCCTTTTCGCTCAGCCCCCGTGTGCCGGCCGTGGCGGCCGCCGTTCGCACCCTACCCGGCGTCCGGAAGCCGCCGGCCGGACTTCGGCTGCTCGTCCGTCAGGGCTGCTCCGGCGGGCAGGAATGCGGGGCGGAGTGGGCGGCGTGGGCGGAGCGGGCGGTCGGCAGGCGCGGTGGCGTGCGTCACGGCGGGCGGTCCGGATGCGGAGCACAATGCGCGGCATGACCGATCGTCCGACACCGCCCGAGTCCGCGCCCGAGTCCGCGCTTGAGTCCGCGTCCGAGTCTGCGTCTGCACCCGGGGCCCGGCCCGAGTCCCGGCCCGAGTCCCGGCCCGAGTCCCGGCCTGAGTCCCGGTCCGCGGGCGGCCCCGCCGCCGACCGTCCCACCGCGGAGGTCTGGGCCGCCCTCGGCGGGTCGGCCGGGCTCCTCGACCGGGTGGCCTTCCACGGCCCGCAGGGCGGCCTGCCCTCGGGCCTGCCGGTGAGCCGGTTCGCCCGGGCCACGGTGGCCGCCTGCTCGCTGGCCGCCGCCGAACTCGCCGCGCTCCGCAGCGGCGGGCCCGTCCCCGCGGTCCGGGTGGACGAGGGGGCGGTCGCCACCTCCTTCGTCAGTGAGCGCAACCTGGAGATCGACGGCCGCAAGCCGGTCGGCTTCGCCCCGCTCTCCGGCTTCTGGCGCACCGCCGACGGCTGGATCCGCACCCACGCCAACTACCCGCACCACCGGGACCGGCTGCTCGCCGTCCTCGGACTCGCCCCCGGCGCCGGGCCCGAGCAACTCGCCGAGGCGCTCGGCAAACTGCCCGGCGAGCAGGTGCAGGAGCGCGCGTACGCGGCCGGGGCGCTCGCCGTGGCGGTCGCGCCGGTGAGCACGGCCGCGCACCCCCTGGTGGAGTGCCGGGAGATCGGCGCCGCGCCCGTGCGCCCGCTCGCCGCGGCCCCGGTGGACCGCCCCGCCGCCGGGATCCGCGTCCTCGACCTCAGCCGGGTGATCTCCGGACCGGTCGCCACCCGCACCCTCGCCCTGCTCGGCGCCGACGTGCTGCGGATCGACTCGCCCCGGCTGCCCGAGGCCGAGGACGCCCACACCGACACCGGCTTCGGCAAGCGCTCCACCCGCCTCGACCTCGCCGACCCGGCCGACCGCGCCACCTTCGAGGGCCTGCTCGACACCGCCGACGTCGTCGTCAACGCCTACCGGCCCGGCTCCCTCGACGCCCACGGCCTCGCCCCCGAGGCGCTGTTCGCCCGTCGGCCCGACCTGGTCCTCGCCCGGATCAGCGCCTGGGGCTGGACCGGCCCGTGGGCCGGACGCCGCGGCTTCGACAGCCTGGTCCAGGCCGGTGTCGGGATCGCCGCCCACGAGGCAGGGCCCGACGGCCGGCCCGGGGTGCTGCCCGCCCAGGCACTCGACCACGGCACCGGCTACCTCCTCGCCGCCGCCGTCCTGCGCGCCCTCACCGAGCAGCGCACCCACCGCCCCGGCGGCCGCCACCTGCGCTTCTCCTTCGTCGGCTCGGCCTCCTGGCTGATGCACGGCATCCCGGCCGGGCCGGCCGAACCGGTTGACCAGGGCGGCCCGGCCGGACCGGGGCTGCCGGGCACCGAGCCGTACGACCCGGCGCGCTGGCTCACCGAGACCGACTCGGCGTACGGGCGGCTGCGGTACGCCCTGCCGCCGATCGGCTACGCCGGCGCCCCCACGGACTGGGCCCGCCCGCCCGGGCGCTGGGGGACGGACGCGCCGGTCTGGCGCTGAGCGGGGTCGGGCCGGGGCATGGGCGGGGCCGGGGCGTGGACGGGGGCGGGGTGGGGGCGGGGTGGGCGGTGTCGGTGAGGTCTGACAGCATCACCGCATGACCGCCCCGCACGCCACCGACTTCACCTGGTTCGACCAGCGCTACCCCGTCCTGGGCGAGGCCTACTGCCTCACCCACGTCCAGGCGGTGACCGGTGAGGAACTGCTGCCCCGCTTCGACGCCCTGATCGGCCGGGAGGTGACCGGGCTGAACGCGGTCGTCGCCGCCTGGGAGACCTTCGACGACGGCGAGGACGCGGAAGCCGAGGAACTCTTCGACCTGGACGAGGACCGGCTGCTCGTCGCCGTCACCGAGCTCGACGGCTGGGCCCTCGCGATCGAACCGTACGGATACCTCGGCAGCCTGCCCGAGGTCATCTCCCGGCTCACCGAGGGCACCCGGCTGGTCTCGCACTTCCGCAACGCCAACGCGGTGGACCACTTCAACTGGTGGGAACGCGCCGCCTGCCGCCTGCAGTTCGAGCCGCTCTTCGCGGACCAGCGGCACGGCGCCGACGCCGACGCCCCGGGCATCCCCGAACTGCTCACGGCCTGCGGCTTCCGGCTGGACGGGGAGCGCGGCGCGCTGCACACCGAGGCCGCGTTCGCGCTCGCCGAGCGGCTCACCGACGTGCGGCTCACCCCGGAACGGCTGGAGGCCGCCACCTTCCGCCTCGGCTACGCGCGCCGACCGTAAGGCCGCGGCCTCCCCGCGGTGGCGGTGGGTCAGACCCCGGAGGGGATCCGCTTGGCCCGACCGCGCACCTGGACGGCGGTCGCGATCTCGACCAGGCCCAGGATCACCAGCCAGCACCCGGCCAGCACGGTCAGCGCGGCGATCGAGCCGACCGGCCAGACCATCAGCAGCACGCCGGCCAGGGTGTTGGCCGCGCCCGCGAAGGCCTGCCAGCCGCGGGCGGGCATCAACGGGTCGGAGATCGCGGCGGCGAGCTGGGTGATGCCGCGGAACAGCCAGCCGATCCCGATCCAGAGGGCGAGCAGCAGCAGCGACTGGACCGCGCTGCGGAAGCAGAGCAGCCCGAGCAGCACGCAGATCGCGCCGCTGATGAAGGCCAGCACCCGCAGGGCGGTGGTGGCGTGGGTGCCGAACGCGGCGACCAGCTGGACGACGCCGATGACCAGCAGGTAGAGGCCGAACAGCACGCCCACCACCAGCAGCGTCTCCCGTGGCCAGGCGAAGACGACGATCCCCAGCGCGAGCGAGGCCACTCCCGCGGCCAGCAGCACCTGCCAGGCGGCCTTGGCGAGCAGGCCGAGCGGGCCCTGGACCGGGGTTCCGTCGGGGGTGATGATGGGAGGGGCCACGGCGGCGTACTCCTCGTGGTCGGGGGCGGAGAACGAACCCCAGCCTCCGCGCACCGTCACCGGACCGCCCGTCAGGTACATCCGTTCGAGTGATCCCCCTCGGTCTCCGGATTGACACCCTCCGGTCACCTGCCGTCGATACCATCCGTCGGTATGACTTCTGAAGGGTGGGGGACCCCTCCGGTCGAGCCGATCAGCCAGCACTACATCGTGTGCGGGGGCAATGCCCTGGCGCACCGGCTGGTCCTGGAACTCGTCGAGCACTACGAAGTCCCGGTCGTCGTCCTGGTCACCGACCGCACCCGGGACCACGCACCGCGGATCGAAGAGATCACCGGCGTCGCCGCCGTCGTCGAATACCCGAACATCACCGAGGAAGCACTGCGCGCGGTCTCCGTCGACACCGCCCGCGGCCTGGCCCTGGTCGAGGGGAGCGACCAGGAGAACATCCACGCCGCGCTCAGCGCCCAGGGCCACAACCCGAACATCCGGATCGTCTTCCGGATGTTCAACCAGCGCCTCGGCGAGAACATCGAACGGCTGCTCAGGAACGGCGCTGCGCTCTCCGGCTCCGCCACCGCCGCCCCGGCCTTCGCCGCGGCGGCGCTCGGCCGGCCCAACTCGGTCGAGATCGGCGGCCGTTACCTGCACATCGCGTTCGACGACGCCATCACCCCGGACCGGATCTGCGTGGTCGCCGACCAGATCGACCGGCAGGACCTCAGCAGGATCCGCCTGCTGCCGGAACAGGAGGGCGACTCGGCCGAGTTCGTCCGGCTCGCCTCCGAGTTCGGCGGCGACGGGCCGGTCCGGCCCGGCGGGGTCCGCCGCGAGGCGGCGCAGGGGCCTGAGCCCGAGCCGGTGCCCGAGCCTGTGCCGGGGCCTGGCCTTGAGTCGGAGCCCGAGCCGGAGCCCGAGCCCGAGGAGTCGCCGGGTGGGATCGCCGCCCTCCAGGCGCTGCGGATGGAGCCCGGGGAGCCGATCACCTGGGCGCGGCGGCTGCGCTGGCGGGTGCTCGACACCATGCGCTTCTTCACCAGCGCCCGGATGCGGCTGGTGCTGCTCACCGCGCTCGCTGCCGTGCTGCTGGCGTTCAGCGTGCTCTGGTACCTCAGCCGGGACTTCGGCTGGACGGTCTACATCTCCCTGCTCGACCTGGCCGGCGCCGCCCAGCCCGACCAGCAGGCCGACATCGCCGCCGGGACGGGTACGGGCGGGGCCTGGCAGCGGGTCGCCCAGGTGGTGATCACCCTCTGCGGGATCACCTTCGCACCGGTCGCCACCGCCATCGTCGTCGAGGTGCTCGGCTCCGGACGGCGCGGACTTCCGCGCAACCCGAGCGCCGGCACCCGGGACCACGTGATCGTCGTCGGGCTCGGCAACGTCGGCACCCGGGTCGCGACCCAGCTGCACGAGATGGGGGTGCCGGTGGTCTGCATGGAGCGCGACCCGCAGGCCCGCGGCATCGCCGCCGCCCGGGCGCTCGGCATCCCGGTCGTCCTGGGCGACGGGCCGTTCGAGGAGCAGCTGCGCCGGGCCCGGTTGAAGCACAGCCGGGCGGTGGTCGCGGTCAGCGGGGACGACGCCACCAACCTGGAGGCGGCGTTGGAGGCGCGCCACGGCAATCCCGAGGTCCGGGTGGTGGTCCGGCTCTTCGACGACAACTTCGCCGGCCACTTCTACAAGACGCTGGACAACGCGGCCTCCCGTTCGGTCTCCTACCTGGCGGCGCCCGCCTTCGCCGCCGCGCTGATGGGCAGTGAGGTGCGCGGGACGCTCTCGGTCTTCCGGCACGCGCTGCTGATCGCCGAGCTGACGGTGGAGGACGGCAGCGGACTGATCGGCCTGAACCGGCACGACCTGGAGGACCCGGGCGGCGTCCGGGTCATCGCGGTCCGCTTCGCCCGCAGCAACCAGCTGCACTGGGGCTTCGCCGACCGCACCCGGCGACTGACCCCGGGCGACCGCATCGTGGTCGCCGCCACCCGCAGTGGGCTGGCGCGGCTGAACACGGTGCTGGTGGAGGAGGGTTGACGGCGAACAACTGACAACAAACAGATGACAGCGAACAGATTTCAGATGATGAAATCTGTTCGCTGTCATCTGTTGTCTGTTATCTGTTCGCCGCCACCCGCCACCCGTCACCGGTCACCCGTGGCCGGTCGTCGACCGCCTGTCGGCCGTCAGCGGTGCTCGAACTTCGGCGCCCGCTTCTCGGCGAAGGCAGCCATGCCCTCCTTCTGGTCCGCCGTGGCGAACACCGAGTGGAACAGGCGGCGTTCGAAGCGGACGCCCTCGGCGAGCGTCGTCTCGAAGGAGCGGTTGACGCTCTCCTTGAGCATGACCGCGGCCGGGGTGGACATCGCCGCGACGGTCCCGGCGGTGGCCAGCGCCTCGGTGAGCAGCTGGTCGGCCGGGACGATCCGGGCGACCAGGCCGGCCCGCTCGGCCTCCTCGGCGCCCATCATCCGGCCGGTGAGGCACAGGTCCATCGCCTTGGCCTTGCCAATGGCGCGGGTGAGGCGCTGCGAGCCGCCGATGCCCGGGAGGACGCCGAGCTTGATCTCCGGCTGGCCGAACTTCGCGGTGTCCGCGGCCAGCAGGATGTCGCACATCATCGCCAGCTCGCAGCCGCCGCCCAGCGCGAACCCGGCGACCGCCGCGACGACGGGCTTGCGCAGCGCGCCGAAGCGGTCCCACGGGCCCAGCCAGTCGTCGAGGTAGACGTCCGGGAACCGGTTGCCCTGCATCTCCTTGATGTCGGCGCCGGCCGCGAAGGCCTTCTCCGAGCCGGTGATCACCAGACAGCCGATCTCCGGGTCCCGGTCGAACGCGGTGGCCGCCGCCACGACCTCGTTCATCAGCTGGGTGTTCAGCGCGTTCAGCGCCTTCGGCCGGTTGAGCGTGATCAGCCCGACCCGGCCCTTGCGCTCGACCAGGATCGTCTCGTAGGTCTCGGTCCCGCTCTCGGTCATCGCCGCACTTCCCATCCGCTGCTCGGCCATTCCACTGCTCGCCGCCCTAGGGGCGCGCCCTGACCACCCAACGATCTACGACGCGCCCCGTCGCGCGCCAGTCCCGGCATGCGAGACGCCGGTCACCAGCGCGGCGGGGGGTTCAGAACCGGACGCCGTACCGTTCCGCGGCCTGCCGTACGGTCTCGGCCTTGACCCCGCCCCGGCGGGCCAGTGCGGCCAGCGCGGCGACCGTGACCGACTCGGCGTCCACCCCGAAGTGCCGCCGGGTGGCCGCCCGGCTGTCCGAGAGGCCGAAGCCGTCGGTGCCCAGGGAGGTCCAGTCCTGCTCGACCCAGGGGCGGATCTGGTCCGGCACCGCGCGCATCCAGTCGCTGACCGCCAGCACCGGGCCGGGTGCCCCGGCCAGCGCCCGGGTGACGTACGGGACGCGGTCCGCCGCGCCGGTGCCGGCCGCGGCCCGGGCCAGGTTGGCGGCGTCGCAGTCGAGCGCCTCCCGGCGCAGCTCGGTCCAGGACGGTGCGGACCAGACGTCGGCCGCCACGCCCCACTCCTCGCCGAGCAGCCGCTGTGCGGCGAGTGCCCAGTGCACGGCGGTGCCGGAGGCGAGGAGTTGGAGCGTCGGTGCGTCGGTGGGCAGGTGGTCGGCGTCGGCCGCGCGGTACCGGTAGAGCCCGCGCAGGATGCCGTCGACCACTCCCTCCCCGGCCACTCCCTCCCCGGCCGCCGGGCCGTCCGGGAGCGCGGGCTGGGGCAGTGGCTCGTTGTAGACGGTCAGGTAGTAGAACACGTCCTCGCCGTCCGGGTGTTGCTCGCTGCGGCCGTACATCCGGCGCAGTCCCTCGCGGACGATCACGGCGACCTCGTAGCCGAAGGCCGGGTCGTAGGATAGTGCGGCCGGGTTGGTGGAGGCGATCAACGGGGATTGGCCGTCGGCGTGTTGCAGGCCTTCGCCGGTCATGGTGGTGCGCCCGGCGGTGGCGCCGATCAGGATTAGAACGGGACGACCGGCTCGCCGTGGGTGGCGTACGAGGTCGCGGCGGCGGTCAGCGAGGCCATCGAACCGGCCTCGGTGATGCCCTCGTTGAGGATCTGGCCGCTCACCGACTCCTTGTAGTGGAGGAGTTGGTCGCGGTCGACGGGGTCGTAGGTCCGGCCGAGCGGGGAGTAGATCCCGGCGGTCGGGAAAAGCGACTCCATGCCGAAGGTGCGCGCCTCGTCCGGGACGATCGGCACCCAGCGGTGGCCGGTGGCCCTGTCCCGGACGAGGTCCTTGACCAGTCGGACGAAGGCCATGGTGGTGGCGATCTCCTGCGTGCCGGATCCCTTGAACAGTGTCTCGAAGGGCTTGGCGGGCAGTTCGGGCAGCGGGGTGAAGCGCACCCGGCGGGCCGGGGCGGGGCCCCCGAGCGCGGCGCGCCGTTCACGCAGGTAGCGGACCTCGGGCGAGTCCGGGCCCGGGTGCGCGTACGGGACCAGCTCGGCGTCCAGGGCGCTGTCGGGGATGGGGAGTTCGAGCAGGTCGCGCATGGCGCGGAACTGCGCCCCGGAGAGCTTCTTCATCTGGTGGTTGGCGTTGCGGGCCTCGAAGCCGGGGCCGAGGGTCCAGCCCTTGACGGTCTGCACCAGCACCACGGTGGGGGCGCCCCGGTGCTCCAGGGCGGCCCGGTAGGCGGCGTACACCTTGCGGGGCTCGTGGCCGCCGCGGGAGGTGGCGACGATCTCGGCGAGCCGTCGGTCGTCCAAGGAGTCGGCGAGGGAGCGCAGTTGTGGGTCG
Source organism: Kitasatospora sp. NPDC059088 (assembly GCF_042738155.1). NCBI lineage: Bacteria > Bacillati > Actinomycetota > Actinomycetes > Kitasatosporales > Streptomycetaceae > Kitasatospora > Kitasatospora sp. NPDC059088. The sequence continues at coordinate 16,507 of NZ_JBHYGR010000001.1, forward strand.
GCGTGGAAGAGGTGCGCGCGGATGTAGCGGGCGTCGGAGGCGGCGTAGGTCTGGAACTGCCCGTCCGGTACCTCGCCCAGCCGGCGGACCAGGGCGCCGCCGGTGTCGCGGGCCAGCAGCTCGTCCCAGGCCTCGCCCCACAGCGACTTGACCACGTTCCACCCGGCCGCGCGGAACTGGCGCTCCAGCTCCTGCACGATCTTCCCGTTGCCGCGGACCGGGCCGTCCAGGCGTTGGAGGTTGCAGTTGACCACGAAGGTGAGGTTGTCCAGGCCCTCGCGTGCCGCCAGGGCGAGGGCGGCGGTGGACTCCGGCTCGTCCATCTCGCCGTCGCCGAGGAAGGCCCACACGTGCGAGCCGGAGGTGTCCTTGATCCCGCGCGCGGTCAAGTACCGGTTGAAACGGGCCTGGTGGATCGCGGAGAGCGGGCCGAGCCCCATCGAGACGGTGGGGAACTCCCAGAACCAGGGCAGTCGGCGCGGGTGCGGGTAGGAGGGCAGTCCGTCGCCGCCGGTCTCCTGGCGGAAGCGTTCCAGCGGTTCCAGGCGGTGATCCGCCGCTCCATCTCCTCGTCGCCGGGGAACTCGGGTTCGGCGGCGGTGGGGATGGTGTTGACGTACGGAGTGTCCAGGAGCGGGGGGACGTCGAGGCGGCGCAGTTGGGCGTGTTCGACGAGGCGGCGCAGCAGGTGGGCGGCGCGGTGGGGCCCGCCGAAGTCGCGGGCGGCGTCGAGCGAGTCGCGCCACTCCGCGAGCTCCTCGGGGTCCTGGTCGTGAAGCTGGTCGAGCTGGGACACGGGTGGTTCCCCTTTACCGGTTGCCTCAGGGCACTTATTCCGTGATGCGGAATAGTGTTTCTCCTAATGGAACTCACTGTGGACGGTAGGGAGTGGCGGGGCGGTGCGTCAACCGCTACCGGCGAGTAGTCTGCTCGATGATCGATCATCCCTGTGCGAACAATGAGAGGGCGGGGAGACGCCGAGCGGGGGCGTCGAAGCCGGTGCTCAGTGGGAGCGGTCGGCGTACTCCAGGACGTGCTCCGCGAGCAGCCGCCCGACCTCCGGGTCCTGCCGCCGGAAGGCCTCGATCAGCGGGAGGTGGTCGGCGGCGTTCTCGTGCAGCTCGGGCCGGACCCGGTGCAGCGACAGCACCGTCCAGACCTCCACGCCCAGGCCCTCCCAGGTCCGCAGCAGCGTCCCGTTGCCCGAGGCGGCGACGATCTCGCGGTGGAAGGCCACCCCGTGCCGGGCCTGCCCGAGGGTGTCACCGGCCGCCGCGGCGCTCGCCATCCGTTCGGCGTGCCCCTCCAGTGCGGTGGTGTCACCGGCCAGCCGGACGACCGCGGCCTCGGCGGCCGGGCGTTCCAGTGCCGCCCGTACCAGGTAGACCTCGCGCAGTTCCGCCGGGCCGATCTCGCGCACCCGGACGCCCCGATTGGGCTCCGCGTCGAGCAGCCCGAGGGTCTGCAGCGAGCGCAGCGCCTCGCGCACCGGCGCCTGGCTGACGTTCAACTCGGCGGCCAGGCGCCGTTCGACGATCCGGTCACCGGGCTGCCAGCGACCGCCGAGCAGGCCCTCCAGCAGCAGCCCGCGCACCTGCTCGCCGAGCGGGACCCGGGACAGCGGGTCGGCGCCCCCGTCCGGCGTCGGCGTGGGCGCCCGCGTCGGCAGCGGATGGGTCATGGCGTTCTCCAGGCGTTCCGGGGAGCAGGAGTTCCGGCGGGGAAGGTGTTCCGGCGGGGTGGGCTTTCCGGCGGGGTGGGTGTTCCGGTGAGGGGCGGGCGGGTCAGGCGAGGCCCAACTCGTCGCCCTCGCGCGGGGCGAGGAAGCTCGCGACCTCGGCCTCCGTCACCTCGGCGAGCGTGCGCGGCGACCACTGCGGATCGCGGTCCTTGTCGATCACCTGGGCGCGGATGCCCTCGGCGAGGTCCGGCCGGTCGAGCGCGGCGCAGGAGATGCGGTACTCCTGGTCGAGCGCGGCCTCCAGCGAGGGCAGCGTACGGGCGCGGCGCAGTGCGGCCAGGGTGACCTTGACGGCGGTGGGGGAGTTCCCGAGCAGCAGTTCGGCGGCCTCCTTCGCCTCCGGCACGCCGGAGTCGAGCAGGCGCCGGACGATCTCCTCAACGGTGTCGGCCGCGTAGCAGGCGTCGATCCACTCCTGCTGAGCGGCCAATCCGGCGGGGCCGGTGGTCCCAGTGGTCCCGGTGGCTTCGCCGGCTCCGGTGGTTCCGGCGGTCGGCGCGGGCTCGGCGTGGGCGGCGACGGTCGCGGCCGGATCGGCGCCACCGGCGAGGGCGTCGAGCAGCTCGGGCAGGCGGGAGGACGGGACGAAGTGGTCCGCGAAACCGCACAGCAGCGCGTCGGCGGGGCCGATCGAGGCCGAGGTGAGCCCGAGGTGGGTGCCGAACTCGCCCGGGGCACGGGCGAGCAGGAGGCTGCCGCCGACGTCCGGGGTGAGCCCGATCCGGGTCTCGGGCATCGCGATCACGGAGCGCTCGGTGACGATCCGCACCGCGGCGTGGGCGGACAGGCCGATGCCGCCGCCCATGGTGATGCCGTCCATGACCGCGACGAAGGGCTTCGGGTAGCGGGCGATCAGCGCGTTCACCCGGTACTCGTCGCGGAAGAAGGCGCGGGTGCCGGCCCCGCCGGCCGTGACGTCGGCGTGCATCGCGCGCAGGTCCGCCCCCGCGCACAGGCCGCGCTCGCCGGCGCCGGTCAGGACGACGGCGCGCACCCGGTCGTCGGCGGCCCAGTCGTCCAGCGTCGCCCGGATGGCGGTGATCATGCCGTGGGTCAGGGAGTTGAGGGCCCGCGGACGGTTGAGCACGATCCGCCCGAGGCCGCCGTCGCCGTCCAGGACGGCCTGGACCTCCTGGACCTCCTGGACCGCTGCCGTCTCTGCCGCCCCTGCGCTCATCGGAACCGCTCCCGTCCCCTCGGTGATCTGGCTTGCCGCGGTCCACCGTACCGGGGCGGTGGGGCCGTTGTGATCACGAGGCCGCCCGGGCCTGCGGCCCCCCGGGTGGGGCAGCAGGGGCGGCCGGGGTGACGGTTGTGGCCGAGGTCGTAGCGGGCGCTCGTGGCGGGCGGCCGCGGCAGGTGGTGGCTACGGCCAGGCGCGCAGGGCGAGTTCGGCGACTCGGCCGAGCTCCTCGGCGGTGGCGCCGTCGCGGGCCTGCTGGGACATCCCCTGGATGACCGTGGCGAGATACCCGGCCAGCGCCTTCGGGTCGGTCCCGGGCGGCAGTTCGCCGTCCTGCCGGGCGGCGAGCAGCCGGTCCTCGAAGACCTGCCGGTTCCGGTTGCGCAGGTCGCGCAGGAGGGTCTGGACTCCGGCGTCCTGCGGGGTGACGTTGGTGGCGGCGCTGATCACCAGGCAGCCGGCGGGGTGGGACGGGTCCGGGTAGATCGCGGCGGCCTCGCGCAGGATCCGGGCGAAGGCGGCCCGGGCGCCGGTCTCCTCGGCCAGCGCGACGCCGACGAACGCGCCGACCGGGGAGTGCCCGTACCGGCGGACGACCTCCTCGAAGAGCGAGCGCTTGTCGCCGAAGGCGGCGTAGAGGCTGCCGGGGCGGATGCCCATGGCGGTGGTCAGGTCGGTGACGGAGGTGGCCTCGTAGCCGCGTTCCCAGAACAGCCGGGTCGCGGCGGACAGGGCCTCGTCCCGGTCGAAGGCGGGTGGCCGTCCGCGTCGGGGGCGGGGGGCCGGGCCGGCCGCCGGTGCGCTGTCGGGTGTCGCTGCCTCGGTCATGGATCGAATTTTAGAGCAGTCGCTCAAGAAGTGTGTGCTAGGTTCCTTTTTGAGCGATCGCTCAAGAAATGTGGACGCAGCAGGAGGGCTCGGTCATGGGTGCGTACGGACTCGAGGGCAAGGTGGCGCTGGTCACCGGCGGCAGCAGGGGGATCGGCCGGGCGATCGCCCGCCGGCTCGGACGGGACGGTGCCGTCGTCGCCGTCGGCTACGCCCGGGACGACGCGGCGGCACGGGAGGTGGTCGACGGGATCCGGGCCGACGGCGGGCGGGCCTTCGCGCTGCGCGCCGAACTGGGGCGGCACGGGGACGCGGCCGCGCTCTGGGCGGCCTTCGACGCGGAGGTCGGGGCGCACGCGCCCGGCGGCGGGGTCGACATCATCGTCAACAACGCCGGGATCGGACGCAGTTCGGACCTCGCGACACTGACCGAGGAGGGCTTCGACGAGGTGTTCGCGGTGAACGTCCGGGCGCCGTTCTTCGTGGTGCGGCACGGGCTGGAGCGGATGCGGGACGGCGGCCGGATCATCAACGTCTCCAGCGGGGCCGCCCGGCTGGCGATGCCGGAGATCATCGCCTACGGCGCGACCAAGGGCGCGCTCGACACCTTCACGCTCAACCTGGCCAAGCAGCTGGGCCCGCGCGGGATCACGGCGAACTCGGTCGCGCCCGGCGTGGTGGACACCGACGTCAACGCGGGTTGGCTGCGCGGCAACCCGCAGGCGGAGGCGCACGCGGCCTCGCTCACCGCGCTCGGCCGGGTCGGGCAGCCGGAGGACATCGCGGACATCGTCGCCTTCCTGGCCTCGGACGATGCGCGCTGGGTCACCGGGCGGGTCGTCGACGCCACGGGCGGCGCCGGGCTGTAGGCGGGGGCGGGCACAGGCGGGGCGGGGGTGGGGCGGGCGAACAACGAACAGCTGACAGATTTCAGATGATGAAATCTGTCAGCTGTTGTCCGTCGTCTGTTATCTGTTACTTGTCATCTGTCAGCCGTCGAGCCGTCGAGCCGCCGAGCCGCCGAGCCGCCGAGCCGTCAGCCCCGCACCCGCCCAGAGACCTCGCCGAAGCCGACCGGCACGCCGTCCGGCCCCGGGGCCGTCGCCGTGATGACGACCTCGTCGCCGTCCTCCAGGAAGGTCCGGGTGGTGCCGTCCGGCAGCTTGAGCGGCTCCTCGCCGTTCCAGGTCAGCTCGATCAGCGCGCCGCGGGTGTCCCGCTCCGGCCCGCTGACCGTCCCCGAGGCGAACAGGTCGCCGGTGCGCAGCGAGGCGCCGTTGACGGTCATGTGGGTCAGCTGCTGCTGCGCCGTCCAGTACATGGAGGCGAACGGCGGCCGCGACACCAGGTGCCCGTTCAGCCGGACCTCCATGGCCAGGTCCAGGCCCCACGGCTCGCCGCCGCGGTCGTCCAGGTACGCCGGCGGCTCGACGTCGCGCTCCGGCGGCGTGACCCGGGCGTGCTGGAGGGCGTCCAGCGGCACGATCCACGGCGAGATCGAGGTCGCGAAGGACTTGCCCAGGAAGGGGCCGAGCGGCACGTACTCCCAGGCCTGGATGTCGCGCGCCGACCAGTCGTTGAGCAGGCAGACGCCGAAGACGTGCTCGCGGAAGTCGTCCAGCACGACCGGTCGGCCCAGCTCGGACGGCGTGCCGACGACGAAGCCGACCTCGGCCTCGATGTCCAGCCGCCGGGTCGGCCCGAAGCTCGGCGCGGTGTCGGCGGGCGCCTTGCGCTGCCCGTGCGGGCGCACCACCGGCGTGCCGGAGACCACGACCGTGCCCGCTCGCCCGTGGTAACCGATGGGCAGGTGCTTCCAGTTGGGCGTGAGCGGCTCCGAGCCCGGGCGGAAGATCCGGCCCAGGTTGGTGGCGTGGTGCTCGGAGGCGTAGAAGTCGACGTAGTCCGCGACCTCGAACGGCAGGTGCAGTTCGACCTCGTCGGCCGGCAGCAGCGCCGGCGACAGCGCCTCCCGGAACGTCTCGTCGGTGAGCCAGGTGGTGAGGTCGGCGCGCACCTGCGTCCACACCGAACGACCGCCCGCCATCAGCGGGTTGAGCGAGTCCGCGTCCAGCAGGACGGACGGCGCCCCGGCCGCTCGGGCGGCGGCCCCGGCGTCCAGCACGAAGTCCCCGACGCGCACGCCGATCCGGCGCCGCCCGGGCCGGTCGGCCGCGGTGAAGACGCCGTACGGCAGGTTGTGCACGCCGAACGGCGAGTCCTGGGCGCTGGCCAGCCAGCTGCGGGGGGTGCTCAACGGTCCTCCTGGAGGAGTGGACTGGGCGACAGCAGGCCGAGCGCGGCCAGGTCGTCCAGGGGTTCGGCGACGCTGCAGGTGCCGAACGCGGTGAACGAGTTGCGGATCACCGTAACCTGGTGCCCGGTGAGGGCGTGGACGGCCTTGGCCAGTACCTCGCCGTCGCGTTCGGCCAGGACCGCGGCGGCTGCCGCGCGGTCGGTCTCCTGGGCGGCCAGCAGCACGTTGAGGAAGCCGTGGTGCTCGAAGCCGGTCACCGGGTCGGTGTGCCGGACGGCGTTGTGCAGTCCGGCCGTGCACTTGTACGGCAGGCCGCGCTGCGCGCAGCCGGTGAGGAAGGCGGCCAGTTCGTCCTCGTCCGGGAAGGACTCCGCGACGACCCCGCCGGTGCGGAACTTCGCCCGGTAGGCGCTGTCGACCAGGGCGTCCAGGGTCTCCTCCAGGCCGTCCCCGCGCAGGAGTTCGCGCGGCAGCTCGACGGCGGCCGGCACGTCCGGCGGCAGCAGCCGGTCCAGTTCGGCCACGGCCTCCCGCACGTCCCGGGTGGCGAGTTCGACGCCCGCGAGCTCGAACGGTGCGGCGGCGGTGAGCGCCGGCCCGAGCTCGGCGCTGCCCCCCGGCAGCACGAGCCCGACCCTGAGCGGCCCGGTGCCCGCCACCGCCGCGGCCAGTTCGCCCAACCGGCCCGCCCCGCACAGGAACGGGCCGACCGCGTCGGCGTACCAGGCCGTGCGGTGGACGCGGTGCGCGGGCACCGCCTCGACGACCGGCAGGTTCCCCGGGGGGAACACCGCCGCGTCGTCGAAGAGGCCGCGGAACAGCTCCGGGACCGGCGAAGCCTGTGCCGGCGAGCCGTCGGCGCTCATCGCGCGGGCCCCCGACCCGCCCAGGTCCAGGCGTAGTTGGCGTCCTCGCTCGCCCGCCCGCCCTCGCCGAGCTCCAGCGGGCGGAAGGTGTCCACCATGACGGCCAGTTCGTCGAAGAACTCCGCGCCGATGCTGCGTTCGTAGGCGCCCGGCTGCGGCCCGTGGGTGTGCCCGCCCGGGTGCAGCGAGATCGAGCCCTGGGCGATGCCGGAGCCCTTGCGGGCCGCGTAGTCGCCGCCGCAGTAGAACATCACCTCGTCGCTGTCCACGTTGGCGTGGTAGTAGGGCACCGGGATCGACAGCGGGTGGTAGTCCACCTTGCGGGGAACGAAGTTGCAGATCACGAAGTTGTTGCCCTCGAACACCTGGTGGGCCGGCGGCGGCTGGTGGATCCGCCCGGTGATCGGCTCGAAGTCCCGGATGTTGAAGGCGTACGGGTACAGGCAGCCGTCCCAGCCGACCACGTCGAAGGGGTGGTGCGGCACGGTGTAGCGGGTGCCCGCGACCCCGTTCGGGCCGCGGTGCTTGACCAGCACGTCGACGTCGCCGTCGGCGTCGACCACCAGCGGCCCGACCGGCCCGCGGAAGTCCCGCTCGCAGTACGGCGCGTGCTCCAGCAGCTGCCCGTACTTGGAGAGGTAGCGCTTGACCGGGGTGATGTGGCTGTTGGCCTCGATGCAGTAGGCGCGCAGCGGTTCGTCCCCGGTCGGCACCCAGCGGTGGGTGGTGGCGCGCGGGATGATCACGTAGTCGCCCTGGCCGACCTCGATCGAGCCGAAGACCGTCTCGACCGTGCCCGCGCCGGACTCCACGTACACGCACTCGTCGCCGAGCCCGTTGCGGTACAGCTCGCTCGGGGCCCCGGCGGCGACGTACGAGATCCGCACGTCGCCGTTGCCGAGGACGAGCCGGCGGCTTCCGACGACGTCCGCGGACTTCCACTCCTGGTCCGCGAACAGCTCGTGCAGCTTGAGGTGGCGGGGGAGCAGGGGATGGTTGGGCACCGTGGACTGGTCGGGCAGCTCCCACGGCACCGCGTCGACCACCGCCGAGGGGATGCCCCGGTGGTAGAGCAGCGAGGAGTCGGAGGAGAAGCCCTCCTCGCCCATCAACTCCTCGTAGTACAGCCCGCCTTCGGGTGTGCGGTGCTGGGTGTGCCGCTTGGGCGGGATGCTGCCCAGCTGCCGGTAGTACGCCATCTCCGTGCTCCTCCTCGACGCCTCGAACGTCCGTCAGGGCCGCCGTCAATCAGGGTAGGCCGACGCTCACAGGTTGCCGCGACGGTCCTGCTCGCGCTCGATGGACTCGAACAGCGCCTTGAAGTTGCCCTTGCCGAAGCCCAGCGAACCGTGCCGCTCGATGAACTCGTAGAAGACGGTCGGACGGTCGCCGATCGGCTTGGTGAAGATCTGCAGCAGGTAGCCGTCCTCGTCGCGGTCGACCAGGATGCCGCGCTTCTTCAACTCCTCGATCGGCACCCGCACCTTGCCGATGCGCTCCCGCAGCTCCGGGTCGTCGTAGTAGGCGTCCGGGGTGTTGAGGAACTCGACGCCGCGCGAGCGCAGCACGTCGACGGTGGTGAGGATGTCGTTGGTGGCGAGTGCCATGTGCTGGCAGCCGGGGCCGGTGTAGAACTCCAGGTACTCGTCGATCTGGGACTTCTTCTTGGCGATGGCCGGCTCGTTGAGCGGGAACTTCACCCGGTGGTTGCCGCTGGCGACGACCTTGGACATCAGGGCGGAGTACTCGGTGGCGATGTCGTCGCCGACGAACTCGGCCATGTTCACGAAGCCCATGACCCGGTTGTAGAACTGGACCCACTCGTCCATCCGGCCCAGCTCGACGTTGCCGACGGCGTGGTCGAGGGCCTGGAACAGGCGCTTGGGGGTGCCCTCCGGGCGGGTGACGCTGCTCTTCGCCACGACGTAGCCCGGCAGGTACGGGCCCTGGTAGCGGGAGCGGTCGATCAGGGTGTGGCGGGTCTCGCCGTAGGTGGCGATGGCCGCGCGGCGCACGGTGCCGTTCTCGTCCGAGACGTCGTTCGGCTCCTCCAGGACGGTGGCGCCGCTGGCCCGGGCGTGCTCGATGCACTTGTCGACGTCCGGGACCTCCAGGGCGAGGTCGACCACGCCGTCGCCGTGCCGGCGGTGGTGGTCCAGCAGCGCGCTGTCCGGCTGGACGCCGCCCTTGATCACGAAGCGGCAGGAGCCGGAGCGCAGCACGTAGGCCTTGCGGTCGCGGCGGCCGGTCTCCGGGCCGGAGTAGGCGACCAGCTCCATGCCGAACACGACCTGGTAGAACTGGGCCGTCTGGGTGGCGTTGCCGACCACGAAGACGACCGCGTCCTGGGCGGTGACCGGGAACGGGTCGGAGGCCTGGTCGTGCTCGACGAGGCCGACGAGGCGGCGCAGCTGGTCGGCGTCGAGGCCGGCCTCGCGCTCCTCGGGGGTCAGCTCAAGGGCGTGGGACTGCGGGGTCATCGCTCGTTCCTCCAGTCAGGGCCTCGGCGTTGAGGCTTCCGGGGGTGTTCGGGGGCCTTGCGGCCCGCCGGGTCGGATCGCGTGGATCGCGGCCGCACGGCGACGGGTGGGCGGTGCGGTTGCGGAGAGCTTGCTCCTGTCGTGGGGGTTGGGCAACAGGTCGGTTTTTCACTGCTCAATGTGTACAAGCTGGCCAGGAAATCCCGGCTTCGGCTGCGCAAAATGCGCTGCCTCCGGGCGGTCGCCGCCCGAATTCTGTGCAGCCGCACCTACCGGTCCACGGGGCCGGGCCCGTCGGCGGGCGGGAGGTGGCGCAGGAACCAGTCCCCGGCCAGCTCAGCGGCCTGGTCGAGGGTGCCGGGCTCCTCGAACAGATGGCTCGCGCGCGGCACCACCACCAGCTCGCCCACGCCGCCCAGCCGGGCCAGGGCCCGCCGGTTGAGGTCCAGCACGGCGGTGTCCAGCGCGCCGACCACGAGCAGCGTCGGCGCGTCCACCCGGGCCAGCACGTCCGGCCCGGCGAGGTCCGGCCGCCCGCCCCGGGAGACCACGGCACCTACCGCGGGGCCCAGTTCGGCGGCCGTGTACAGCGCGGCGGCCGCGCCGGTGCTGGCGCCGAACAGCCCCAGCGGCAGCCCGCGGGCCCCCTCGGTGCGCCCCAGCTCCTCGGCCACGGCGGTCAGCCGCGAACCGAGCAGGGCGACGTCGAACACCTTGCGCCGGTCCGGCTCCTCGGCCTCGGTGAGCAGGTCGAACAGCAGGGTGCCCAGCCCGCGGCGGTTCAGGTGCCGGGCGACGTGCCGGTTGCGCGGACTGCGCCGGCCGCTGCCGCTGCCGCTGCCGTGCGCGAAGACCACTGCCGCGCGGGCCCCGGCCGGCACGGTCAGCCGGCCGGTCAGCCGGACCCCGGCGACGGCCAGCGGCAGCTCGCGGTCGATGCCGTTCCCGTCGGGTGGCTCCTCGTCGGGCGGCTCCTCGTCGTGCGGTTGGCGGTCGTGCGGTTCGCCGTTGGGTGGCTCCCCGTCGGGCGGTCCGCGCCGGGCCTCGGCCAGCAGCCGCAGCACCTCCTCGTCGCCGGTCTGCGTGAAGTCGGCGTAGAACTCGCCGATCGCGAAGAACGGCGACGGCGTGTCGACGCAGACCAGCTCGTCGGCGACCTCGGACAGCCGATCCGTCCAGTCCCGCGGCGCCACCGGGACGGCCAGCACCACCCGCGCCGCCCCGCGCGCCCGGACGATCCGGCAGGCGGCCCGGGCGGTCGAGCCGGTGGCGACGCCGTCGTCCACCACGACCACCGTGCGCCCGCGCAGGTCCGCCGCCGGGCGGTCGCCCCGGTAGCGCAGCGCCCGGCGCTCCAACTCGGCGCGCTCGCGCCGCTCCACCTGCGCCAGCTGCCCGTCACCCACCCCGGCGAGCCGGATGACCTGCTCGTTCAGCACCCGGACGCCGTCCTCGCCGATCGCCCCCATGCCCAGCTCGGGCTGGTACGGCACGCCCAGCTTGCGGATCACGCAGATGTCCAGCGGCGCACCGAGCGCCGCCGCCACCTCGGCCGCCACCGGTACGCCGCCCCGGGGCAGGGCGACCACCACGGTGCCGGGGCCGGCGAGGTGGCCGAGCCGGCCGGCCAGGCGGCGGCCGGCCTCTGCGCGGTCGGTGAAGGGGGTTCCGGTGACGTGCATTCCACGGCCTCCGGGTTCCACCGTACGCCGGTCCGGTACACCGGTCCCGGGCGTCGCTGCGGGGGGTTCGGTGGGCTGTCCGGCGGCCGCCTGCTGGGGGCCGTACGGGGGGCGTGCGGGGCCCGGTGGGACAGGGGGCGGGACCGGGGTGGGACCGGCGCGGCCACGGGCCCGGGACCGCGACGGGCACCGCCCGGGACTTCGCGCGTACGGGCCCGGGACGGTCCGGCCGCGCGGCCGGGAACGGGACGGGACGACACCCCCGTGCGACCGGGACGGCGGGCGGCGGAACGTGGTGCGCAGAGGCGGCCCGCAGAGCCCGCCCAGAGCACCGAAGGAGCGTCCGAGATGCCGGGCACCGTCATCACCGACCTGCGCCGCCGCGGCTGCGCCGTCGACCCCGGAGGCCTGCTCGCGGGACCGCTGCGCGCCGTCGGCCTGCAGTGGCTCGAACCGGGACGGAGCGCCGAGGTGACCGCCGAGGGCGTCGAGCACGCGCTGTACGTCACCGCGGGCTCCGGCCTCGCCGCCTTGCCGGAGGACGTCGTGCACCCCGACCACCCCGAGCGCGCCGACACCGGCCTGCCGCTGGTCGAGGGCACCGCCGTCGTGCTCCCGCTCGGCGCGCGGACCGTCCTGACCGCCGGAACGGCCGGACTGGAGTACTTCCACGCCGTCCTGGCCGTCCCCCCGTCCGCGGAGCCGGCCGCCGAACCCTCCCCCGAAGTACCCGAAGGACTCGAAGAACCCGAAGTACCCGAAGTACCCGAAGAAGGTGACCAGAGGTGATCGTCACCACCGACACCGGCTCCGCCATGGTCCTGCTCGGCCCGAACGGGGAGCGGGTCCGGATCCGCTCACTGGCCCGTCGTGCCATGCTCGCCAGCGCCTGCGAGGCCTTCGACCACCTGCGGCTGAGCCCGGGCGCCCATCACGTCCTGCCCGGGCGGCCCGACGCCGAGACGGTACTGCACGTCCTGCGCGGCGCCGCCGTCATCGGGCAACTCGCCGACCAGCCGGACCATTTGGCCTCGGACGGCGACCTGCTGCTGGCCCGCAGGGGCCGCACCCTGCGGATCGAGGCCGGCCCGCTCGGCGCGGAACTGCTCTGCCTCACCCTGGCCGTGCCCCGCCACCGCGCCGGCACCCGGGCTTCCCTCGCCCACCGTCGCGCCGAACGCCGCGACCGGCCCTGACCTTCACCGTTCTCCGGGAGCCACTTGTGATCCTCGTCCCCGCTGCCGTCCCGCGCACCGCGCCCGTCTTCCAGCGGCTGATCGACCCCGGGCGCCGTCCGGCCGTCCGTGCCGCGCTGACCGTCGAGACCCTGCCGCCCGGCGTCCTGGTCGAGCAACTTCCTTGCGAACCGGTCGAGTCGGTCACCGTGGTGCTGGCCGGACGGCTGTCCGCGGGCGGCCGGATCCTGTCCCCGGGCGAGGCGCTGCACCACCCGCCCGGCAGCAGTCACCGGCTCACCGCCGTGCGCGGCGCACCGACCGCCGTGCTCACCGTCCGGCCGGTCCTGTCCGCAGCCGACATCCCCGTCCAGCGCGGCGGTTCGCGAGCCCTCGGGCCCGTCCGGTCCGCCCGGCGGATCGCCGTCGACACCGTGCTGCTCGCCCCCGGCGGGCAGCACGGGCCGTACGCCGTGGCCGCGGTGGACACGTTCCTGGTGCTGCTCTCCGGCGCCGACGCCCGCCTCGCTCTCGGCGACCGTGAAGTGCCCTTGTTCCCAGGTGACTTGGTCTACCTCCGGGCCGGTGAGCGGTACGTCCTGCGGGCCGGTGCGGGTGAGCCGGTGGCCGCCGTGCGTGGCCGGGTCGGCGCGGTTCTGGGACCTGAACAGGACCTCGAACCCATGCGAACGGGGCAGGCCCGTCCGCACAGTGGTGGGCAGAGCGATTGATCGATCGGATCGGCCGCTCGGAAGAATCAGGAGTACCACCTCATGTCCACGAACACCGCGACTGCCTCGACGACTGCGACCATGATGATCTGTACGGCTGGAGTGCTGGCGGGCGTGATCGCGGCAGCCCTGGCACTGCGCAAGGTCTGTTCCGGCTCCGCCTCGGAGTCGATCGGGCGTTCCGGGTCGAAGTCCGGCACGGTCACGCCGAAGGATTGCCCGTTCGGATGCGGGCCCGGCCAGTAGCTCACCCCGGCCGCCCCCTCTTCCGACTGACAGATGACAACGAACAGCTGACAGATTTCAACATCTGTCAGCTGTTCGTTGTCATCTGTCAGCTGTTATCCGTCGGCTCTCGCCCGCTGCCGGCTGCCCGCTGCCCGCCGCCCGCTCGCACCGCCACCCCCGGGCCCGCTAGTGCTGAGCCCGCTACCGGTTGGCCGCCGCCGAGCGCGGCAGCACCGCCAGTACCTGCGTGCCGTGCTGCTGGGGCAGCGGTCCGACGGTGCAGCGGCCGCCGATCTCCGCGGCCCGGTCCGCCATCGACCGCAGGCCGACCCCGCCGCCGGGCGGTTCGTCGACGGTCTCGGTCTCCCGGTACCCGACCCCGTCGTCCTGCACGGTCAGCGTCAGCGCCTCGTCGTCCACCCGGAGCGCCACCCGCACGGTCCGGGCCCGGGCGTGCCGCAGCACGTTGTTGAGCGCCTCCGCGCTGATGCGGTAGGCCGCGACCTCCACCGCCGCCGCCAGCTCCGGCAGCGGCTCCGGCGAGACCTCGACCGTCACGGTCAGCCCGGCCCCGCTGAAGTTGTCCGCCAGCTGCCGGACCGCCCGGGCCAGTCCGAGTTCGCCCAGCGGCGCCGGCCCGAGCCGGTCGGTGATCCGGCGGACCTCCTGGATCGCCATCCCCAGGCCCTCGGAGACCGTGTGCAGCGGGTCCGCGAGCCCGCCCTCCGCCGTCGAGGCCGCGTTGTCCACCCGCAGTCGCAGGCCGGCCAGGGCCGGTCCGAGCCCGTCGTGGATGTCCCGCCGCAGCCACCGTCGTTCCTCCTCCCGGGCGGCGATGATCTGCTCCCGGCTGGCCAGCAGGTCCTCCTGGAGCTGCAGGGAGGCGACGGCGGGCGAGGCCTGGTCGGCGAGCGAGCGCAGGATGTCGACGTCGGTCGCCGCCAGCCGCTCCTCGCCCGTCCGCAGCCCGACGGTCAACTCGCCGATCGGCAGCCCGTTGTGGACGAGCGCGAAGCCCTGGCTGCGGCCGTTCAGCCGCCCGGCGGTGGCCAGCGTGCGCCGTCCGGCCCGGGTGGTGACGGCCAGGGTGACGCCGGGCAGTTTGAGTTCCTCGGCGACCGTCGCGCACAGCGCCGCCGGCAGCTGCTCCGGGTCGACGACCTGCCGCACCCGCCCCGCGAGCGTGCGCAGCACCTGGTAGGGCTGCGCGCGTTCGCCGTAGTACAGCCGGTCCACCACGGCGACGGCTCGTCGCGCCGCCTTCGGCAGGGTGGCGCCGAGCGCGTACACCAGGGCGATCAGCAGCAGGGCGGGCCCACCGCGCCCCGGTAGCAGCGAGTTGGACAGTGCGGCGGCGGCCACCACGAACAGTCCGGTGACGCCGGTGCCCAGCAACAGCCCGATCAGGACGCTGCGGGCCGCCCGGTCGAGCCGCCAGCCGTGGTCCCGGATCACCAGGAAGCCGATCGCGACGGCCCAGACCGCCCCCGCCGCGGTGAACAGCCAGTAGCTGAGCCAGTAGTGGTCGGCCCGGTTGCGCATGTAGAAGTCCTGCAGCGCGACCCAGAGCACGTACGCCCCGAGCATGCCCGCCACCCGCAGCCGGTGCCGACGGGTCTCGGCCGCGTCGCGCCCCGGGACGGCGGCCGGCCGCAGCAGCCGGGACAGCAGGACCAGCGTGACGAACCCGAGCACGCACTCGCTGATCAGCAGGTCGTGGCCGCCCAGTCCGTCGACCACTCTCACGGCGAGGTGCGCCGGCGGGCTGTCGGCCAGCGGATTGGTCCGCCCGTAGGTCGTCGGGTCGGCGAGGCCCTGGGCCACCTCGGCGTTCACCCACACGCCGACGGCCCCGATGAACCACCACCATCGCCGCGTCGTCAGCCGTCCGCTCGGCAGCCAGAGCGGCAGCGCGTAGATGAGCGTCGTCCTGACCGCGCTGAGCACCGTGTCGAAGGCCAGCACGGCGCCGGCGATGCCCGGGTCGCGGACCTCGACCCAGAGCGGTGCGGCCGCCACCCGGGGGAGGATGTTGGTGAGCGCGTAGACGAGCATCACCCAGCCGAGCGGGCTGCCCGGGCGGTGCGCGTGGAGCAGCATGCCGGCCCCGGCGGTCGGCAGGGCGTAGACCAGGATGGCGAGTTCGTCGCGGGGGTGGGAGACGCCCGGTTCGCCGAGGTGGACGAGCACGTAGCAGATCCACACCGTCGCCGAGACGAAGCAGAGCGCGGTGACGACCGCGGCGGCGGTCAGTTGCCGCTCGGCCCGGGTGCGGCGCGGGGGAGAGGAGACCGTGATCATGGCACCACCTCGGTTCTCGACAGCGGGTGTTCCGCCGGCCGCGTCGTGGTCCGCCGGCGCCTCGTCCCCAGGGTGTCCGGTCCCAGTCTGCTCGGCCCGGTGTCCCGGTCGCCTGAGGCAGCGGTCACGCATTCCGGGCGGGACGGCGGTGGGCGCCACCCCCGCCGTGCGGACGACCTCCGGGCATGTCACGGAGAGTCACGTGATCGCCGCTGCTAGTGTCGGCCGGGTGGATGAACACCAGCTGGTCGCACCCTCCGGCCCGGCGGGCGGGGCGGCACCCGTTCGGGTACTGATCGTCGACGATCACCCCCTCTTTCGGGAGGGGCTCAAGGCGGCGCTGGAGAGTGCCGAGGGCGTCACCGTGGTGGCCGAGGCCGAGCGGGTCGCCGATGTCCCGGACGCGGTCGCCCGACACAGCCCGAACGTGGTGATCATGGACCTCTCCCTGCCCGACGGCTCCGGGCTTGAGGCCGTCCGCCGGCTCTCCGGCCAGGAGCAGTCCCCGCCGGTGCTGATGCTGACCATGTCGGACGACGACGGCAACCTGCTCGCCGCGCTCCAGGCGGGCGCCCGCGGCTACCTGGTCAAGGGCGCGGGGCGCGAGGAGGTGCTGCACGCCGTCCGGACGGTCGCCGCGGGCGGCGCGGTGTTCGGCGGCGAGGTCGCCGGGCGGATCACGGCGCTGCTGGCCGGGGCGAAGATGCGCGAGGCCGGGCAGCTCTTCCCCGACCTCACCGCCCGCGAGGCCGAGGTGCTGGACCTGGTGGCGCGCGGCCACGACAACCGGCGGATCGCCCGGGAGCTCGTGGTCGCGGAGAAGACCGTCCGCAACCACGTCACCCACATCTTCGAGAAACTGCACGTCGCGACCCGCGCGGAGGCCGTCGCCCGGGCCCGCGACATGGGGCTCGGCGACGGCTGAAACCGCCCCCGACGGGGGAGCGCCGCAGCCGTGCGGGGGGGGGGGGGGGCCCGCGCCCCCCCCCGCGGGGCGGCGCGCCCCCGCCCCACCCCCCCCCGGGGGGGGCCCCCGGGCGGGGGGGGGGGGCGGCGGCCCCCCCCCCCCCCCCCCCCGGAGTCGTCCTGGTCCCACCGGACCTACGACTGCGTCACCATTGCGTCACGGCTGCATCTCGTACGCGCCCGAGAGCGCCTCGACCCGCGCCCACACCTTCGCGGCGCGCTCGGCGTCCGCCACCGGGCGGCGCACGTTGGCCAGCGCCCAGGCGGCCTGCTCCTCGGTGGCGGAGGCCTTGCCGTGCAGCTCGGTCGCGTGCGCGGAGAAGTCGCGGACCAGCGCGTCGAACACCTGGTCCAGGACATCGGCGTCGAGGCCGGTCAGCTCGGCCTGCTCCAGCACCAGCTGGCCGTAGACGATCAGCGCGAACAGCTGGCCGATCTCCAGCAGGAAGTCCAGGTCGGCCTGCTGCTCCTTGCTCGGCGCGTGCTTGAGCAGCAACTCGCAGAAGCCGTCGGCCTGCTCGCGGAAACGGGCGACGTTCGGCAGCTGGGCGTGCCGGTCGTAGGCGGCGCGCCAGTCGTGGAAGCGGATCGCGCCGAGGCCGCGGGCCGGGCCCTGGTGGAACAGGAAGGCGTCGTCGGCGGCGTCCAGCCGGGTCGGCACCGGCGGGTACTCGGCGGGTGCGAACAGGTAGTTGCCCATGAACTTGAGGATCAGCGCCAGGTTGACGTGGACCGTGCCCTCCAGCTTCGGCAGGCCGCGGATGTCCTTGGCGGCCTTGTCGAAGTAGGTGTCCGCCTCGAAGCCCTTGGCCGCGATGACGTCCCACATCAGGTCGATGACCTTCTCGCCCTCGGTGGTGACCTTCATCTTGGTCATCGGATTGAAGAGCAGGTAGCGGCGGTCCTCGGCGGAGGCCGTGCGGAAGTAGTCGACGGCCCGCGCGCTGAACAGCTTCATCGCCACCAGACGGGCGTACGCGTCGGTCAACTCCCGCCGCACGTGCGGGAAGTCGGTGACCTTGCGGCCGTACAGCACCCGGTTGTGGGCGTGCGTGACGGCCTCGTACATCGCGTGCTCGCAGATGCCGACCGAGGCGGTGCAGAGGTTGAACTTGCCGACGTTGACGGTGTTCAGCGCGGCGTCGAAGGCGGCCTGCCCGGTGTGCAGCACGTCCTCGGCCCGGACCGGGTAGTCCTCCAGACGGAACTCGCTGACGTACATCTGGGCGTTCACGACGTTCTTGACCAGGTGGTACGCGTCGTGGCGGCTGTCGGCGGCGAAGAAGACGTAGCCCTCGGGGCCCTCGACGTCCGAGCGGCGGCCGAACACCGAGACCAGGCCGGCCACGTTGCCGTTGCCGATGTAGTACTTGGGGCCGGTCGCGGTGAAGCCGCCCTCGCCGTCCGGGGTGAGGATCATGTCGGTGGAGTAGATGTCGGCGCCGTGGGAGCGCTCGGACAGGCCGAAGGCCATCACGTGGCCCTCGGCGAGGAGCTTGGCGGCGCGGGCCCGGACGGCCTCGTTCTCGCTCTGCCAGACCGGGCCGAGGCCCAGGATGGTGACCTGCCAGGTGTACCAGTAGCCGAGGCCGTAGAAGCCGAGGATCTCGTTCAGCTCGGCGATCCGCGCGGTGTCCCAGCGCTTGTCGGCGTCGGCCGCGGACGGGGTCAGGAACTCCGCGAACAGGCCCTCCCGGGCGGCGAATTCGAGGAAGTCGCCGTACCAGGCGCGGTCGATGTAGGTGTCGATGAGCGCCTTCTTGCCGCGGGACTCGAACCAGTCGACGGTCGCGCGCAGCAGCCGGCGGGTCGGCTCGTCGAACTGCGCGGGGTCGTAGGTGCGCGGGTTGAAGAGCATCGGGGGCTCCCAGGGGGTCGAGGGTGTGAGGACTCGGCGGGGCGGGGTGCGGCGGGCGGGTGGACGGACGGCGGCGAACAGAGTTCAGAAGACAGATGTCAGCGAACAGATTTCAGATTTCAAACTCTGTCATCTGTTATCTGTCATCTGTGATCTGTTCCCCGTCCGTCCTCCGCGAGCCGGCGCAGGGTGGCGAGCACGTCGTCCAGCCAGGCGAGGGTCATCCGCTCGAACTCGATGCCGCCGCGCAGCACGACGTGCTGGAGCTCCTGCCGGGTGTCCAGCGCGGTGAGGTCGGGGAAGTCCCGCTGCTCGCCGTGCAGGTAGCGGGCGAGGAGGGCGGCGTGGCTGTCGCGGTGCCGCTCGACCTCGGAGATCAGCGCGGCCGGGTCGTCGAAGGCGGCGGCCCGGATCTTGACCGCGAGCTCGTGCCGTACGGTCTCCGGTTCGACCGGTTCGCGCAGCCAGTCGGCCAGCGCGGCCCGTCCGGGCCCGGCCGCCGAGTAGACCTTCTTGTCCGGGCGGCCGTCCTGCGCGACCTCCTCGGCGGCGACCCAGCCGTCCGCCTCCATCCGCCGCAGCACCCGGTAGATCTGCTGGTGGGTGGCGGTCCAGAAGCGTCCGATGGAGCGGTCGAAGCGCCGGGCCAGTTCGTACCCGGAGCCGGGCTGCTCCAGCAGCGAGACGAGGATCGCGTGCTCCAGTGCCATGCCCAGCATCCTGCTATGCAACGAGTTGCATAGGCAATGGGCCCTCGGAGTGTTGAGACGCAGGTCACCGGCGTGATCGGATGGTTATCGGTCATTCCGGACTATCAGGTGCAAAACCTTGGAGAAGCGCCAGAATAGGTACGGGGCTTGCCCCTTCCCATGGTCCGAAACCACAGGAGGTGGTATCGGTGGCAACCCATGTGCCGACAGGCATGGAGCACCACCCGGACATCGTCGAACTCCGGGAACACTACGAGCGGGTCACCTCGACCCCCCGCGCCCAGGGCGTCGAAGCCCTGGCCGTTCTGGCCGGCCTGTTCCTCGCGGCATCGCCGTGGATCGTCGGCTTCACCGCGTTCAGCACCCTGACCGTGACCTGCCTGATCGTCGGGCTGGCCTACACGGCACTGATGGCCGGCTACGGCTCGGCCTACGAGCGCACCCACGCGAGGGCCTGGGCCGCCGCCGCGCTCGGTATCTGGACGATCATCTCTCCCTGGGCCGTCTCCGGGTCCGTCGCGCACGGCAAGAACATCGTCACCTGCGTCATCGTCGGTGCCGTGATGTTCCTGCTCGGACTCGCGGCGATCTCGATGGCCACGATCACGTCGAACGGAGCAGCGATGCGGCTCGGCCGGGCCGGCCGCGCCAAGGGCTGACCTTCCCCGCAGCCCGCGTCCGGGGCACGGAGGGCACTCGTGCCCGCCGCGCCCCGGCGCACCGGCCGACGAGGCCGGGCCGGGCCGGCTACGGGTGCGTCATCCGCAGCACGTCCAGCGCCCGGTCCAGCTCCTCCTCGGTGAGCGCGCCCCGCTCGACGTACCCGCGTTCCAGCACCACCTGGCGGATGGTCTTCCGCTCGGCCAGCGCCTGCTTGGCGACCTTCGCCGCCTCCTCGTACCCGATGTAGCGGTTCAGCGGCGTCACCACCGAGGGCGAGGACTCCGCGTACTCGCGGGCCCGTTCGACGTTCGCGGTGATGCCGTCCACCGTCCGGTCCGCCAGCAGCCGGGCGCTGTTGGCCAGCAGCCGCACCGACTCCAGCACGTTGCGGGCGATCACCGGGAGCATCACGTTCAGCTCGAAGTTGCCGCTCGCGCCGGCCAGCGTCACCGTCGCGTCGTTGCCCACCACCTGGGCGGCGACCATCAGCACCACCTCGGGCAGCACCGGGTTCACCTTGCCCGGCATGATGGACGAACCGGGCTGCAGGTCCGGCAGGTTGATCTCGCCCAGGCCGGTGCGCGGACCGGAGCCCATCCACCGCAGGTCGTTCGCGATCTTCGTGAACCCCACCGCCACCGTGCGCAGTTGGCCGCTCAGCTCGACCAGCGCGTCCCGCGCGCCCTGCGCCTCGAAGTGGTCGCGGGCCTCGGTCAGCGGCAGCCCGGTGGCCCGGGCGACCTCCTCGATGACGGCCGCCGGGAACCCGGGCGGGGTGTTGATGCCGGTGCCCACCGCCGTTCCGCCGAGCGGCAGTTCGGCGACCCGGGGGAGGGTCGCCAGCAGCCGCTCCCGCCCGTGCCGCACCTGGGCCGCGTAGCCGCCGAACTCCTGGCCGAGGGTGACGGGCGTGGCGTCCATCAGGTGCGTACGGCCGGACTTGACCACCTGCGCGAACTCGACCGACTTGCGCTCCAGCGCCTCCGCCAGGTGCTCCAGCGCCGGGATCAGGTCGTGGGTGACGGCGGCGGTGGCGGCGATGTGGATCGAGGACGGGAACACGTCGTTGGACGACTGGCTGGCGTTCACCTGGTCGTTCGGGTGGACCGGCCGCCCCAGCCGTTCGCCGGCCAGGGTGGCGATCACCTCGTTGGCGTTCATGTTGGACGAGGTGCCCGAACCGGTCTGGAACACGTCCACCGGGAACTCGTCGTCCCAGCGGCCCTCCGCGACCTCCTCGGCGGCCGCCGCGATCGCCCCGGCCGTCTCCTCGTCCAGGACCCCGAGGCGGGCGTTCACCCGCGCCGCGGCCGCCTTGACCCGGGCCAGCGCGGCGATGTGCGCGCGCTCCAGCCGTTGGCCGGACACCGGGAAGTTCTCCACCGCCCGCTGCGTCTGCGCCTGCCACTTCGCGGCCGCCGGCACCCGCACCTCGCCCATCGAGTCGTGCTCGACCCGGTACTCCTGCGGCCTCTCCCGCTCGTCACCCATCGCGCGCTGCACCTCCTGTACGGGCCGGTCCGGCCCGGTCACGGGACTTCCGATCACCACAGCCGCTCGCGGGCCCCGGGTATTTCCACCCGCAGCAGCCCACCCGGCTCGGCGCCGAGCTGCCCGACGACCGTGCCGTCCGGGGCCCACACGCCGGAGCGGCCCGAGGTCTCCGCGAACTCGCCGCTGGCCCCGGCACTGGTGGACAGTACGCCCCAGACCCCGTGCGCGCCGGTCCGCTCCCGCAGGTGCCCGGCGAGCCGCTCGGCCTGCGCGGGGCCGGGACCGTACAGGGTGGAGGCGACGTAGGCGTCGATGCCGAGGGCGGCGGTCTCCTCGGCGTGGGCCGGGTCGGCGGCGTCGGCGCACACCGCCAGGCCGAGCCGCAGGCCGTCCAGCTCCAGCACGACGGGCCGCTCGCCGGGGCTGAACCGGCCGAGCTCCGGCCCGTGCAGCCGCATCTTGCGGTAGACGACCCGGGCGCCCCCGCCGGTGACCGCCAGGGTGGCGATGGACTCGCGCCCGTCGGCCTCCGCGACCGGCGCGCCGACCAGCGCCAGGGCGCCGGTGGCGCCGCAGGCCTCGACCAGCGGGGCGAGCCGGGCGTCCGCCGGGTCGACGGCGGGGGCGGTCAGGTCGTAGCCGGTCAGGGACAGCTCGGGGAACACCACCAGTCGGGTCCCCGCCTCCCGGACGGCCGCGGCGTGCCGTCCGGCGTTGACGGCCAGGGTGTCCGGACGGCCGGGGGCGGCGCAGACGGGCTGGGCGACGGTGACCGTGACGGCGGCGGGGGTGGCGGGCGCGGTGCCGACGTCGGCGAGCGGCGCGGACGCAGGCGCGGACGAGGGCACGGCGGAGCCTCCGGCGGGCGGGGGAGTCGATGGTCAAGATCAACCTATGCGTCCCTCGGACGGCCGGGCAACAGTTCGGCGACCGCCGAAACCACGCCGCCCCGCCCCGCCGACCGCACCAGGTGGACGGCCCTCGGCCGTTCGCGCCATGATCACTCGAACGAGTG
Organism: Kitasatospora sp. NPDC059088; assembly: GCF_042738155.1. Lineage (NCBI taxonomy): Bacteria > Bacillati > Actinomycetota > Actinomycetes > Kitasatosporales > Streptomycetaceae > Kitasatospora > Kitasatospora sp. NPDC059088. The sequence continues at coordinate 38,685 of NZ_JBHYGR010000001.1, forward strand.
AGATCCCGGCCGGAACGCTTCAAACGGTCGTACGGCACTTCGTACGCTCCTGACCGGGTCGGGCGGATTCCGACCGCCCCGGAGCGCCGCGATCCGGCCCGGGGAAACCGACGCAGGGGGCGGACCGGATGACCACAGAACACGACGGCAACGACACCCACCGCGGCCTGACCAGACGGCAGCTGCTCGGCGCCTCCGCGGCGCTCGGCGGCGCCGCCTGGCTGCTGCGCGGCACCATCGGCCCCGACAGCGCCGAGGCGGCCACGCCAGTACCGCCCGGCCTTCCCGCCGGCACCGAGCTGTACCAGCGGGTGTTCCAGAACTGGTCCGGCGAGATCCGCACCGACCAGCTGTGGACCTGCGCACCGCGCACCCCCGAAGAGGTCCCGGCCCTCGCCGACTGGGCGCACGCCAACGGCTGGCGGCTGCGCGCCACCGGCTACCGGCACACCTGGGCCCCGCTCACCGTCGCCAACGGCACCCCGGCCGACGCCCGCGTCCTGCTCGTGGACACCAACCGGTACCTCACGGCCATCACCGCCGACTCACCCACCACCGTGCGGGCGCAGACCGGCGCGAGCATGGACGCGCTGCTCACCCACCTGTCCGACCGGGGCCTCGGCCTGACGGCCTGCCCGGCGCCGGGCGACCTCACCGTCGGCGGAGTGCTCGCCATCGGCGGCCACGGCACCGCCACCGGCGCCGGCGGCGAACTGCGGCCGGACGGGCACGGCTACGGCTCGGTCAGCAACCAGGTGGTCAAGCTCACCGCCGTCGTCCTCGACCCGGCGACCGGCCGCTACGCGCTGCGCACCTTCGACCGCACCGAGGCCGACAGCGCCGCGTTCCTGGTGCACCTCGGCCGCGCCTTCCTCACCGAGGTCGTGCTGCGCGTCGGAGCCGACCGCCCGCTGCGCTGCGTCAGCCGGCTGGACATCCCGGCGAGCGACCTGTTCGCCCGCCCCGGCACCCCCACCGGCGGCGGCGGACTGCTCGGCGGACTGCTGGGCGGCGGCGGGGGCCCGCGCACCCTCGCCGACTTCGTCGAGCGCGACGGCCGGGTCGAGGCGATCTGGTTCGCCTACACCGACTACCCGTGGCTCAAGACCTGGACCGTCGCCCCGAGCAAGCCGCTCGCCTCCCGGGCCGTCGACCAGCCCTACAACTACCCCTTCTCGGACAGCATTCCGGAACCGGTCGCCCGACTGGCCGGCCAAATCATCTCCGGCGCCTGGGGATCGGCCCCGCTGTTCGGCCAACTCCAGTACCTCATCGCCAAGGTGGCGCTCACCGGCGACCTCACCGACGTCCTGCTCTCCGGCGGACTGCTGCGTGACCTGCTCACCGGCGACCTGATCACCCACCTGCTCGCCGGCGGCCTGCGCTCCGACCTCTGGGGCCCCTCGCGCGCCCTGCTGCAGTACGTCCGGCCCACCACGCTGCGGGTCACCGCCAACGGCTACGCGATCCTGACCAAGCGCGCCGACCTGCAGTGGGTGGTCAGCGAATTCGCCGCCTACTACCGGCAGTTGCTCGGCGAGTACCAGGCCAGGGGCGAGTTCCCGGTGAACGGCGCGGTGGAGATCCGGGTCACCGGCCTGGACGACCCGTCCTACTCCGGCGTCCCCGGCGCCCGGCCGCCGCTGCTGTCCGCGCTGCGCCCCCGGGCGGACCGCCCGGAGTGGGACACCGCGGTCTGGCTCGACGTCCTCGCCTTCCCCGGCACGCCCGGACTGGAGCGCTTCGCCCGGGACTTGGAGCAGTGGCTGCTGCGCACCTTCGACGGCACCCGGGCCGGGGCGAGGGTCGAGTGGTCCAAGGGGTGGGCGTACACGGCGGACGCCGCCTGGTCCGACCAGGACGTGATCGGCCGGGCCATTCCCGACAGCCTGCGCGCCGGGGGCGGGCCCGGCTGGGACGAGGCGGTCGCCACGCTCGACCGGTACGACCCGCACCGGGTGTTCGGGAACCCGTTCCTGGACGGGCTGTTGAAGTAACGGCGAACGGCGAACGGCGAACGGCTGACAGAGAACAGGCAACAGATGACAGCTGACAGATTTCGAAATCTGTCAGCTGTCATCTGTTGGCCGTCACCCGTCAGATGTGCTCCATCACGATCACCGCGAGGGTGTCCGGGGCCAGTGCGCGGAAGACGTGGGGGGCGTCCCCGGGATAGCTGATGTAGTCGCCAGGGCCGAGTTCGACCGGCGTCTCGGTCGGGCCGACCAGGGCCCGGCCCGAGCCGATCAACACGTGCTCGACGGTGCCGGGCATATGGGGCTCGGAAGCCCTGGTGTCGCCCGGCTGGGCCTCGATCCGGTAGATGTCGCGCCGGGCGTTCGGCGGGCAGGAGGAGAGCACCGTGGCCGCGTAGTTGGCCTGCTCGGAGTGGGTCACCGGGCCCTCGCCGGCCCGGAGCACCTTGACGGTGGGGCGCGGCGGGTCGACCAGCCTGCTGAACGGCACGTTCAGCGCGACCCCCAGCGCCCAGAGCGTCTCCACGCTGGGGTTGCCCGCGCCCGACTCCAGCTGCGAGAGCGTCGACTTGGCGATGCCGGCGCGGCGGGCCAGCTCGGCCATCGACAGTCCGCTGCGTTCGCGTTCGCGCCGGATGGACGCGGCGATCTGGCCGATCAGCTCCGCACCGGAGCCGTTGGCGCCCTCGGGTCGGGTGGTCCGGTCACTCATGCTCGCCACTCACGCTTTCTCCAGGCTCCTTCGGTCGGCTTCCCGCTGGTGGTGCCGTTCATGCTGCCACGCCGGCCCCCGGGGGGTCGGGGTCATGGGGCCATGGGGCATGGGGTTGCGGGACCCAAGGGCGTTCGTCATATCGGTCCTCCCGTTCGCCTTGACGAACATGGGCTTCCCGGTTCATTCTGATGAACATGCGTTCGCTACTCCGAACACTCGAACATGCGACCCTCCGCGACATCGCCCTGGTCTGCCTCGCCGACGCACTCGTCGGCGCCTCCTTCGGCGCGATCAGCGTCTCCGGCGGCCTGCCGCTCTGGGTGCCGACCGCCCTCTCCGTCCTGGTCTTCGCGGGCGGCTCGCAGTTCGCGGCCGTCGGCGTGGTGCTGTCCGGTGGCGGCGTGCTCGCGGCCGTCGCCACCGGGCTGGTGCTCAACGCCCGGCTGCTCCCGTTCGGGTTCGCGGTCGCCGACGTACTCCAGGGCCCCTGGTGGCAAAGGCTGTTCGGGGCGCAGATGCTCACCGACGAGAGTGCGGCCTTCGCGCTCCAGCAGCACGAACCGCGCCGCCGCCGGGCGGCGTTCTGGGTCTGCGGGGTCTCGCTGTTCGTGGTGTGGAACGTGGCGGTGCTGCTCGGCGGCCTCGCCGGCGGACTGATCGGGGACACCGGCGCGCTCGGGCTGGACGCGGCCTTCCCCGCCGTGCTGCTCGCACTGGTGCTGCCCTCGCTCACCGACCGCGCGACTCGTACGGCCGCGGTGGTGGGCGCGGTGGTGGCCGTCGCGGCCACGCCCTTCGTGCCGGGCGGGCTGCCGGTGCTCCTGGCCCTGGTCGGGCTGCTGTTCGCCGGGCGGCCCGGGGCGGGGTCGGAACCAGGGGAGCCGGGGGAGCTGGGGGAACCGGGGGAACCGGGAGAGCAGGCGGTCGCCCCGGCGGCCGTGAAGGAGGAGGTCCGATGATGCCGCTGTACGCGATCCTGCTGCTGGCCGCCGGGACGTACGCCTACCGGGTGGCCGGCCCACTGCTCGGGCACCGGCTCGCGCTCTCCGCGCGGGTCCGGCACCTGCTGGCGGTCGCGGCGGCGGTACTGCTGGTCGCACTGGTCGCGACCGGCGCGCTGACCCAGGGGCACGGCTTCGCCGGGTGGGCCCGTCCGGCGGGGGTGCTGGTCGCGGGCGTGCTCGCGTGGCGCCGGGCACCCTTCCCGGTGGTGGTCGTGGCCGGGGCGGCGACGGCGGCGCTGCTGAGGCTGTGCGGAGTGTGGTGACGGCGGACGGCGGAGGGGGGTGTGTTGGGGGGGTGGGGGAGTTAGAGGTGAAGATAGATATATATATAAGTGAAAAAAAAATCTATATAATG
>NZ_JBHYGR010000001.1:42744-185635 GCF_042738155.1 Kitasatospora sp. NPDC059088
GGGGGGGGTGGGGGTGGGCGGCGTGGGGGGCGGGGGGCGGGGGGTCGGTGTCCCCCAAACCGTTCCATGATTCCAAAATGGTTCATCTCTCCGCCCAACACTGTCATCTGTTATCTGTCAGTCGTCAGTCGTCAACCGCTCCGCCTGCACCTCGGGCCGCTTGCTGTCCCACAGCAGCTCCCAGACCTTGAACACGCAGTGGTAGTCCCGCATGCTCCCCCGCGAGATCAGCAGGTACGTGTCCCCGTCCCGCAGCAGCGTCTGCTGCCGACTGCTCATCGGATGCTCCGGGGTGTAGGTCGGGACGATCCGCCGCAGCTCCGCGACGGCCTCCTCCCGGGTGCCCTCGACCTCGCCGAGCACCTTGTTGCCCCAGGTCCGGTCCTTGCCGATCCCGACCGTCTCCTCGACGACCAGCGCCCAACGCGCCATGCCCCGCCTCCCCTTCCGTGTTCCGTACCGGCCGTTCGCGTTCGGCCCGGCCGTTCCCGTCAGCGCACCAGCGACTTGAACAAGATGGTCGTCGGGTGCAGCACGCCGGTCGTGTCGGCCGCGTAGTCGGGCACCGAGCCGACCCGGGTCCAGCCCGCCGCCTCGTACATCCGCTCGGCCGGGCTGCCCGTCTCGGTGTCCAGCACCAGCAGCCGGATCCCCGACCGAGCCGCCCGCTCCTCCAGCGCCGCCAGCAGCCGCCCGGCCAGCCGCTGCCCGCGGTCCGCCGGGTGCACCATCAGCTTGGCCACCTCGCCCCGGTGCCGCCCGTTCGCCGTCGTGGCCGGCCGCAGCTGCACCGTCCCGGCGAGCCGCCCGTCGGCCGCCGCCCGGGCGGTCCACAGCACCAGCCGTCCAGCCGCGAGCTCGGGGACCAGTGCCCGCCACCACGCCGCGGACTCGTCCGGCTCCAGCGGGGCGAGGAAGCCGACCGAGGCACCGTCGTGGACGGTCGCCGTCAGCAGCCCGGCGAACTCGGCCACCGAGCCGTCCAGTTCCTCGGCCGTCACCTCGTCGACCACGTACGCCGTGCCGGACATGTCGCCTTCCTCACTCGCTCCCGTCGGTCCCTGACCGGGCGGGTTGCGGAATACTCGCCGATGTCCCGCCGAGACTACAAGGAGCTTCCATGCCGAAGCCGACCCGGATCGACCCGGCCGACCTGCTCGCGGTCGGCGACCTCCTCACCGACGAGGAGCGGCTGGTCCGTGACACCGTCCGCCGGTTCACCGAGGAGCGGATCCGCCCGCACATCGGCGACTGGTTCGAGCGCGGTGTCTTCCCGGCCCGCGAACTCGCCCCCGAACTCGGCGCGCTGGGCGTGCTCGGCATGCACCTCGACGGCTACGGCTGCGCGGGCGCCGACGCCGTGGCGTACGGGGTCGCGTGTATGGAGCTGGAGGCGGCCGACTCGGGGCTGCGCAGCTTCGTCTCGGTCCAGGGCTCGCTGGCGATGCGCTCGATCCACGCCTTCGGCTCGGAGGAGCAGAAGCAGCGCTGGCTGCCCGGGATGGCGGCCGGTGAGCTGATCGGCTGCTTCGGCCTCACCGAGCCCGACTTCGGCTCGGACCCGGCGAACATGCGCACCCGGGCGGTCCGCAAGGGCGGCGAGGGCGGCGACTGGGTGCTGTCCGGCAGCAAGATGTGGATCACCAACGGCAGCATCTCCGACGTCGCCGTGGTCTGGGCGCAGACCGAGGAGGGCGTGCGCGGCTTCCTGGTCGAGCGCGGCACCCGTGGCCTGACCGCGACCGACGTGCACGGCAAGCTCTCCCTGCGCGCCTCCGTCACCAGCGAGCTGGCCTTCGACGAGGTCGTGCTGCCCGCCGACGCCGTGCTGCCCGGCGTCACCGGCCTGCGCGGCCCGCTCTCCTCCCTCAACGAGGCCCGCTACGGCATCCTCTGGGGCACCGTCGGCGCCGCCCGCGACTGCTACACCGCCGCGCTGGACTACGCGAAGAGCCGGATCCAGTTCGACCGCCCGATCGCCGGCTTCCAGCTGACCCAGCAGAAGCTGGTCGAGATGATGCTGGAGGTCGAGAAGGCGTACCTGGTGGCCCTGCGGATCGGCCGGCTCAAGGAGGAGGGCGCGGCCCGCCCGCCGCACGTCAGCTTCGGCAAGCTCAACAACGTGCGCACCGCGCTGGAGATCGCCCGTAGCGCCCGGACCGTCCTCGGCGCCAACGGCATCACCACCGAGTACCCGGTGCTGCGGCACGCCAACAACCTGGAGTCGGTGCTCACCTACGAGGGCACCAGCGAGATCCACACCCTGGTCCTCGGCGAGGCCATCACCGGTGAGTCCGCCTACCGCTGACCGACCGCCGCCCCCCGCCCCGAACGGCGAATAACCGGTGGCCGGGCCCCTCACGGCCCGGCTACCGTCCCGCCATGACCAGTCAGCCCGCCCGGCAGCACCTCCCGACCACCACCCTCTGGCGCCCCACCGGCCCGGAGGAGCTGGCCCTGGTCGAGGCCGCCGACCGGCGCGCCTGGCCGCCCCGGCTGCCCGAGCAGCCGATCTTCTACCCCGTGCTGAACGAGGACTACGCGATCCGGATCGCCCGCGACTGGAACGTGCCCGCCTCCGGCGTCGGCTACGTCACCCGCTTCGAGGTGGAGACGGACTTCCTCGCCCGCTACCCGGTGCAGCGGGCCGGCGGCCGGACGATCCTCGAACTCTGGGTGCCCGCCGAGGAGTTGGAGGAGTTCAACCGGCACATCGTCGGACGGATCGAGGTCGTCCACGAGTTCCGCCCGGTGGGCTGACGGCCGTGCGCGCGCCCGTCCTGCTCACCTCGGCCCAGCCGACCGGCACCACCGGCCTGCTCACCGGGGCCGCCGCCCGCCGGGGCCTGGCCACCGCCGTACTGGCCGGGCCGGACACGGTCGGGCGGCTCGCCGGACGGCCCGTCCACTGGTACGGCGGGCCGCTCGCGGCCGCCCGGATCGCGGCGCCGCTCGGGCTCGCCCTGCTCGAACCCGAGGACGACTGGCTCGCCCGCCTCCCGGAGGAGTTCACCCGCCGCCGGATCGAACTCACCACCCTTGCCGAGGCCTGGACGCTGCGCCACCCCGCCTTCGTCAAGCCGCCCGCCGACAAGTCCTTCCCGCCCGCCGTCCACCCGGACGGCTCCCGGCTGCCCCGCACCGGCGAGCGGATCGGCCCGGACACCTCCGTCCTGGTCAGCGAGCCGGTGACCTTCACCGCCGAGTACCGGCTGTTCCTGCTCGACGGGCAGGTGCGCACCGGTAGCCGCTACGCGCGCTTCGGCCGGCTCGACCCGGCTCCGCTCACCGCCGAGGCCACCGCGTTCGCCCGCCGCCTGCTCGACGCCGTCGGGGGCACCGGGCCGCTCGCCCTGCCCAGCGCCGTCGCGCTGGACGTCGGCCCGATCGCCGACCCGTACGACCCGGTCGAGCACTGGGCCGTGGTCGAGGCCAACCTGCCCTGGTTCGCGAACTGCTACGCCGCGGACCCGGACGGCGTCCTGGACGTCGTCCTGCGCGCGGCGGGGCCGGCCGCCGACCTCGCGGAGTCCGACCGCCGCTTCGTCCGGGCGGCGGGCTGACCTCGCAACACCTCGCGACACCTCGCTAGGCTCCCGACGCTCCCGACACCTCGCGGACACCAGCCGTTCGGCACCCCGTCGCCGACCGGTACGGCCGGCCGTGAAGCATGGCGCGGTCGGCGGCGCCCTCGGCGGGCGCGGCCGGGTGTGCACGACCGAAAGGAAGCCCCACCATGTCCGCAGTCCAGTGGCCCCGCCCCCGCGTCCTCGTGGTCGGGATCGACGGAGTCCGCCACGACTACCTCGCCCAGGTGCCGATGCCGCGCCTCCAGGAGGTCGCCGAGGCCGGGTTCCTGGTGCCGGTCACCGTCGCGGACTCCACCCCGACCATGTCCGGACCGTGCTGGGCCACCATCGTGACCGGCGTCGAGCCCGCCAAGCACGGCGTCTGGGGCAACCACCTCGGCGGCAACCGGCTGGACGTCTTCCCCGACTTCGCCACCCGCCTCAACCGCGGCGACCGCCGCCGCACCTTCGTCGCGGCCGGCTGGGACCCGCTGATGATCAACGAGTCCGGCGGCCCGCTGTTCCGCGCCCCCGGCCGGCTCTCCTACGTGGCCCCCGCCGAGGACACCCCCGAGGCCTGGGAGGCCGTCGACGAGGAGGTCACCCGGGAGGCCGTCCACGTCCTGGGCACCGCCGACCCCGAGGCCTCCTTCGTCTACCTGGGCGCCGTGGACGAGACCGCCCACTTCCTCGGCTGCGGCGAGGAGTACCGCGCCTCGATGCGCACCGCCGACGAGCGCCTCGGCCGCCTGCTCGACGCCGTCCGCGGCCGGGAGGGCTATCCGCAGGAGCAGTGGACCGTCATCGTGGTCACCGACCACGGGCACGTCGACGCCGGCGGCCACGGCGGCCGCACCGTCGAGGAGCGGACCGCCTGGGTCGCCTGCGCCGGGCACGACATCCCGGCCGGCCCGCCCGCCGGCGAGATCCGCCACCCCGACGTCGCCGCCCAGGTGTACGCCTCGCTGCTGCGCCCGATCGACCCGCACTGGACCCTCGACGGCCGCCCCTTCCCCGTCGCCCGGCCGGTCGCCGCGACCGTCTGACCCGGCGCCCCGCCCCCAGTCCCAGCCCCGGTCCAGCCCTGGCTCCGGCCCGCCGTGCGCCCCGTCCGCCACGGGCCGGTGCCCCGGGTGCAGCACACCGGGCTGCGGCGGCGCCCCGCCTGGGTCAGGCTCGATCGGGGCCCGGGACGTACCCGGGCCCGGCGTGGCAGCCCGAGCGCCGGAGCGGCACCTACCTCCGGGGTCGGCCCCACGGACATACGCCTGAAGGTGGAGACGGTACCCCGTGGGTTGGATGCAAGCTCGCGACCTGGTGGTGACGATCCGGAAGGTCGGCCCGCGCCACCATGGATACACCCGGACGGCGGACCGTTCAGCTCGGACGGGTCACGGACGGGCCGGCGACGGTCCCGGCCGCACCGGACGTCGTACAGGCACCGGGCGTCGTACAGGCACCGCACGCAGCACAGGCAACGGACGCAGCACAGGCATCGGACGTACCGGACCCACCGGACGCACCGGCACCGCACACGGAGAGGGCAGCCAGGCATGAAGGGCATCGTGAGCAAGGTCGCGCTGGGAGTCGCGGGCACCGGCATGGCCGTCGCCGTGGCAGCGGTGGCAATCGGCCCGCGGGTGTCCGAGTGGTACGACGGGCGCCACCAGGAGCAGGCCGCGTTCGACAGCGGCTCGCAGGCCAAGGCCGAGCGTCGCTCGATGCCGACCTGGCTGCCCGACAACGCCTCCTCGGTCAAGTACCTGAGGTCCACCACCGGCGACGACCGGCTGCTGCGCGCCACCCTCCCCGAGGGCCGGCTGCCCTCCGGCTGCAACACCGGGGTGCCGGGCAAGGGGCCGCACCCGGTGCCGGTCTCGCTCAAGGCGGGCTGGTTCCCGGAGGGCATCGCGGCCAAGGCCATCGGCACCTGCGGGCACTACAATGTGACGCTCACCGGCAACCAGCTCTACGCGTGGCAGGACGGCGCGACACTGCAGGCGGCCCTTCGCGCCGAGCACGTCGCCAAGCACTGAGGGTGCTGACCGGGCACTGGTCCCGGATCAGCCGTCCTGACCAGGGAACGAACGGCCCGCCGGGCACCGGAAGGTGCGGGCGGGCCTTCGTCGTGCGCGTGCTGTGGATCGGCCGGTGGGCGGATCCGTCCCGGTGCACCCCTGCCGTCAACGCGTCCGAGGGGCTGCGATAGGACGGATCGCGAACGAACCCCACGTCACCGCGTCCGTTAGGAGAGCCATGCCCGGCCCGACCGTCGGTCCCACCGACGACACGTCGACCGATCCAGCCCAAGCCCCGGCCCCGGCGTCCGGCAGGTCGGCAGCCGCCGGCCGGGCCACCGTCGTCGTCCTCGGCGGCCTCACCGCGCTCGGCCCGCTCACCACCGACCTCTACCTGCCCGGCCTGCCCGCGATCGCCGACGACCTGGTCGCCGAACCGGCGGCCGTCCAGCTCACCCTCACCTTCTCGATGGTCGGGGTGGCGGCCGGGCAACTGCTCTTCGGGCCGCTCAGCGACCGCTTCGGGCGCCGGCCGCCACTGCTCGCCGGGCTGGTCGTCTACACCCTGTCCAGCGTGGTGTGCGTGTTCGCGCCGAACCTGGCGGTGCTGATCGCGGCCCGCTTCGTCCAGGGCGCGGCCGGGTCGGCCGGACTGGTCATCGGAAGGGCCGTCGCCCGGGACCGCTTCCAGGGCGTGGCGATGCTGCGCTTCCTCGCCTCGATCGCGCTGATCTCCGGGCTGGCACCGATCCTCGCCCCGATCATCGGGGCGCAGCTGATGCGCTTCACCTCCTGGCGCGGCACCTTCGGGGCGCTGACGGCGCTCGGACTGCTGCTCACCCTGGCCGCGTTCGGCGCGCTGCGCGAGAGCCTGCCGCCGCAGGCCCGGGACGGCGGTGGGGTCGCCGCGACGCTGCGCACGATGGCGCGGCTGCTGCGCCACCTGCCCTTCCTGGGGCTGGCGTTGACCAGCTCGCTGGCGTTCGGCGCGCTGTTCGGGTACATCAGCGGGTCTTCGACGGTCCTCCAGCACGTCTACCAGGTGTCGCCGCAGACCTACAGCCTGCTGTTCGGGCTGAACTCGCTCTCCATCGTGGTGATGACCCAGCTGAACGGGCGGGTGCTTGCGCCGCGCTTCGCCGCGAGGTCGCTGATGCTGGCCGGGCTCGGGACGGCGGTCGCGGCCGGGGTGGCGCTGGTGCTGCTGACCGCGGTGTGGGACTTCGGGTTGGCCGGGTTCTGCCCGCCGCTGTTCGTGCTGATGGGCAGCCTCGGGGTGGTGCTGCCGAACACGGCGGCGCAGGCGCTGAGCCTGGTGGAGCCGCAGGCGGCCGGGACGGCCTCGGCGCTGTTGGGGACGGGCAACTTCCTGTGCGGCGCGGTGGTCGCGCCGTTGAGCAGCCTCGGCGGGCGGCCGTCGGCGACCCTGCTGGCGCTGGTGGTGCTGGGCTGCGGTGTGCTGGCGCTGGCGACGTACGCGACGCTGTGCCGGCCTGGGCAGCTGCGGGAGGGGGCGGAGGGGTCTGAGCGGGCCCGAGTGGGCCCGGACAGATGACAACAAACGGATAACAGCTGACAGATGTTGAAATCTGTCAGCTGTTATCCGTTATCTGTTACTTGTCAGCTGTCAGCTGCCGTCTGCCGCCCGTCGCTCAGGAGATCGAGAAGTCGTCCCCGTACACGCTGCCCTGCCCGTACCAGCCGTGCAGGTACACCGTGACGCTGCCGGAGGCGTCGGTGGTGAAGGGGACGGAGAGCTTGGTCCAGCCCGAGGAGATGGTCCAGGTGCTGGCGTTGGCGCCACCGCTGACACCCAGGTAGGCGTAGTTGCCCTGCACCCAACCGCTCAGCGTGTAGCTGGTGTTGGGCTTGAGCGTCACGGTCTGGGTGCAGTCGCCGGTCTGGCTCGCGGAGGCCGCGGCCTGCAGCGCGTACGAGCCGGAGTGGACCGGCGTGGTCACGATGCCGCCGCCGCTCTGGCAGGTCCAGGGGGCCACCTTGCCGGTCTCCAGGTCACCGTTGACCAGGCCGGTCGACGGGGCCGTGCCGGTGACGGTCAGCGAGTAGGTCGCCGTGTGGCTGCCGGAGGGCGCGGTGGCCGTCACGGTCAGCGGGTAGGTGCCCGCCGCCGCGGCCGAGGTGGTGGCGATGTTCAGGGTGGCGCTGTTGCCGGCGGTGACGCTACCGGGGGTGACGGTGGCGGTGACGCCGGTCGGGGCGCCGCTGACCGAGAGGTTGACGCTCTGCGCCGAGCCCGCCGTGACCGCCGTGGCGATCGCCGCCGAGGCGGACGAACCGGCCGCGACGGTACCGGAGTTCGGGTTCACCGCGACCGAGAAGTCGTTGCCCGGCTGGTTGCCCGTGACGGTCAGCGTGAAGACGCCGGTGTGGCTGCCGGAGGCCGCGCTGCCGGTGACCGTCAGCGGGTAACTCCCGGGCACCACCGACGAGGTGGTGGTGACGTTCAGGGTGGCGCTGTTGCCGGCGGTGACGCTGCCGGGGGTGACGGTGGCGGTGACGCCGGTCGGGGCGCCGCTGACCGAGAGGCTGACGTTCTGCGCCGAGCCCGCCGTGACCGCTGTCGCGATTGCCGCCGAGGCGGACGAACCGGCCTTTACGGTGGCGGAGTTGGGGTTCACCGCGACCGAGAAGTCGTTGGTCACCGTCGAGCCGCTGGTGAAGGGCGCGAAGATGTGGGTGAAGTCCCAGGTGCCCTGGTTGATCCCGGAGCAGGAGTCGTCCCCGCCCTTGCCCGGGCAGCCGCCGTTGTCGCGCTGGAGCGCCCAGAAGGACAGCGTGTTGATGCCCTTGGACACCGCCCAGTTGTACACGGTGGTGGCGTTGGCGACCGTGAAGGTCTCGGCGGCGCCGAAGTCGTCGATGCCGGGCATCTCGGTGATCCCGATCGAACCCCACAGCTGGGCGGGGGACTTGGTCGGGTAGAGCTGGGCCAGCTGGTTGTACAGGCCCTGCGCCGAGGTCTGGGTGTCCGCCGCCATGTCGTGGGTGGCGTTGTCGTAGTAGTCGAAGGTCATCATGTTGACGACGTCGATCCGCGCCTTGTTGCTGACGGCGTTGCGCAGTACCGCGAGGCCGTTGTCGGCCAGCCCGCCGGTGGTGGTCGGCAGCGTGTAGGAGAACTGGATGCTGCGCCCGTTGGCGGCGGCCCAGTCCTGCACGACCTTGATCGCCTTGTTGCGGCGGTCGATGCCGGCCGTGTTGGTCAGCGAGTTGTCCTCGATGTCGAGGTCGATCCGGCTGATGTCGTAGGTGGTGATCAGGTTCTCGTAGGCGGTCGCGATCTGGTTGACGTCGGTGCAGCTGTCCGCCAGTTCGGTGCCGGTGTTGTCGGCGGTGTAGCCGCCGAAGGAGGGGATCACGTCCCCGCCGTTGGCGCGGATGGTGGCGATGTCGGCGCCGAAGGTGGAGGAGGACACCGGCTTCGAGGTGTCGCCGTTCCAGTACGGGGTGCAGGAGCCCTTGGTGGCGGCCTGGAGGAAGGCCATCGTCAGGTACTTGGCGCCGGACTGGGCGGCCAGGGTGGCGGGGCTCTGACCGGTCCAGGACTCGAAGTAGGGCGCGAAGACCCGGGTGGGGAGCGGGGTGGCGGCCTGGGCGGAGCCCGTCCCGGCGGCGACCAGACCGGCCGAGGCGGCCAGTGTGACGCAGGCCGTCAGCGCGGCCCGGAGGGTTCTGCGAAGACGCATGGATTCTCCAACAGACTTGGTGGGGCAGGACGTTGGGGATGTGCGGGCCACGGCTCGTCCGGTGGTCGTGTGGGGTCGACCGCGCGGACGTGCGGAGCCGGAGGCGGGTGTGCGGGGGCGGGTGCAGGGGGCGTTCGATGCGGACACAAGGGCGTGCGGAGCCCACCGCCTCGGGTGGAGGCGGGAGGTGGTGCGGGAGGTGGTGCGAAGGTGCGCACGCCGTACGGAGCGGGGGTGGAGCGGAGCAGGGCAGGGCAGTGCCTCAGCCGCCGGTGGTCACACCCCCACAGTGCATCCCGGTCGGATCGACATGCTTATGTTTGGACTAGACCACTGGTCTGTCAAGAGACCTAACAGTTCGTCAGCGGACGGCCCCGGCCACCGAAGGGCGGGGACGCCGATGGCCGCGCACCCGGCGGGCGGGGCGCGGCCACGGCTGCCCGGAGCTCAGGACACCGGGCGGTTCGGGGTGGTGCGGGGGTGGCGTGGACGGCGTCAGCGCGCCGCGGGGCAGAGGGTGGAGCGCAGTGCGTCGTCGATCTTCGCGGCGGTGTCCGGTCCGAAGCCCTGCGGGTGCTCGGGCGAGGTGAAGTGCTGGTCGGCCAGTTGGGCCAGCTTCGCCTTGTCCTTGGGGAACTGGTACAGCGCCTGGCACTGCTTGCGGGCCTGTTCCACCGCCTGGTCGGGCTTGCCGCCGACGATCGCCGGGTCGATCGCGTTCAGTGCGGCGACCACCTTGCCGGTCAGGTCGGCGTCCGGCTTGGCGGGCAGGCCGGCGTCGGCCGGCGGTGCGGGCTTGGCCGGGGCCGAGCCGTCCGCGCCGGCCGTGGAGCCCGGGTCGGCGGGCGCGGACGGCGCGGCCGTGGTGGGTGCCGGGGTGCCTGTCGAGGCCGTGGCGTCGGCCGTTGCGTCAGCGGTGGCGGCGACGGTGGGGGAGCCGGCCGCGACGGTGGCCTTGGCCGAGCTCGAGCCGGAGCCCGATCCCGAGCTCGAACCGGAGCTGGAGCAGGCAGCGAGGCTCACCGCGGCGAGTGCCGTGAGGGAGGCGGCGAGGAGACGAGTGCGCATGGCGCCACACTGTCATGTTCGCGGCGTAGAAGGGAAGGTCCCGTGGGGCCGCCCCGAACGGCCCGGGAACGGCGAACGGCGGCCCCGGAGGGAAACCCTCCGCGCCGCCGTCCGCTGCCGTCGATCCCCGGGCCGGGCCAGGTCGAGCCGGGCCGGGTCCAGCCGGGTCAGGACCGGGTCGGACCGTCAGCCGAGCCCGTTGCTCTTCAGCCAGTCCTTGGCCACCGCCGACGGGTCCTCCTTGTCGACCGAGACCCGCTTCATCAGCGCCGTCAGCCCGGCCGTGTCGAGCTTGGCCGACACCGCGTTGAGCGCCGCCGTCGCGTTGGCGTCCACGCCGGCCTTGTTGATCAGCGGGGTGACGTTCTGCGCGCCGAAGACGTTCTTCGGGTCGCTCAGCGGCACCAGCTTGTACTGGACGATCTTCGGGTCGGTGGTGAACACGTTGCCGACCTGGATGTTGCCGTCCTTGAGCGCGTTCGCGGTGGTGTCGGCGGTTGGCTTCCACTCCTTGAAGGTCAGCCCGTAGACGTCCTTGAACTGCTGCTCGCGGCGGGTCTTGAACTCCGGCGGGCCGCCGATGGTGAACTCGCCGGCCTTGGCCGCGAGGTCCGCGATGCTCTTGAGGCTGTACTTGTCGGCGGTCTCCTGGGTGACGCTGAGCGAGTCCTTGTCCTCCGCGGGGGAGGAGTCGAGGATCGCCAGCGAGGCGGGCAGCGCCTTGGTCAGCGCCGCGTTCACGTCCGGGGTGGTGACGGCGGTGTTCTTGGCGTCCAGGTAGGCGAGCAGCGCGCCGTTGTACTCGGGCAGGACGGTCAGGTTGCCGCTCTGCAGCTGCCCGTAGAGCACCTCGCGGCTGCCGATGTTGAACTTCTCCTGGACCTTGACGCCCTTGGCCTTGAGGGCCTGGGAGTAGATCGAGCCGAGCAGCACGTTCTCGGGGAAGTTCGCCGAGCCGACCACCACGGTCCCGCCGGAACCGCCCGCACCGCCGGACCCGCCCGAGGCGGCACCGCTGCCGGAGGCCGTGGCGCCGGCTGAGGCGCTCGACCCGCCGCCGAGCGGGTCGCCGCTGCCCGATGAGCCGCAGGCGGTGGCGCCCAGGGCGAGTGCGGCGAGAGTGCCGAGGAGCACGGCGCGGCGGCTTCCCTTGAATGTCGACATGGTGACAGTTGTCCTTCCGGAGCGGATGGGAGGGAGAAGAGGGAGGGGCCTCAGCGGGTCCGGCGCTGGGCGCGCACCCCGGGCGGGAGCGCGAACCGGGCGAGCAGGGCGAAGAACAGTTGGGCGCCGACCGCGAGCAGCACCACCAGCAGCGCGCCGCCCACGGTCACCGCGTACTGCCGGGTGGCCAGCCCGTCGATGACGTAGCGGCCGAGGCCGCCCAGCCCGACGTAGGCGGCCACCGTGGCGGTCGCGATCACCTGGACGGTCGCGGTCCGGAAGCCCGCCAGCAGGGTCGGCGCGGCGGAGGGCAGGCAGACCTGGAACAGCACCTGCGGGTGGGTGAGGCCGATCCCGCGCGCGGCGTCCCGGACGTCCGGGTCGGTGCCGCGCACCCCCTCGACGGCCGCCACCAGCAGCGGCGGCGCCGCCAGGGCGACCAGCGGGAACAGGACGGCGGTGTCGCCGACCCCGGCGAGCAGCACCGCGAGCGTGACCAGGCCCAGGGTCGGCAGGGCGCGGGCGGCCCCCGCCAGCGCGGTGACCACCGTGACCCCGCGCCCGGTGTAGCCGATCAGCAGCCCGAGCGGGACGGCCAGCAGCGCCGCGAAGAGCAGGGCCTCGCCGGAGAGCAGCAGGTGCTCGGAGACCCGGTGCACGACCGAGTCCGGACCGCTGCGGCGGTCCGGGGCGGAGAAGAAGTCGCTCAGCCAGTTCAGCCAGTTCACGAGCCCGCCCCCTGCTCCCGGACGGCCCACGGCGCGAGCAGCCGGCGGGCGGCCACCAGCAGCAGGTCGACGGCCAGCGCCAGCACGGCGATCAGCACGATCCCGGCCACGATCGGGGTCGGGAAGGTCCGCTGGAAGCCGTCGATGAACAGGTAGCCCAGCCCACCGCGGCCGATCAGCGCGCCGACGCTGGCCAGCGAGATGCTGGACACCGCCGCGACCCGCAGCCCGGCGATCAGGTACGGCACGGCGGCGGGCAGTTCGACGGCGGTCAGCCGGTGCCAGGGCCCGTACCCCATCGCGGTGGCGGCCTGCCGGACGGAGTCCGGGACGGCGCGCAGCCCGTCCACCGTGGTCGGCAGCAGGACGGCGAGGGCGTAGAAGGTGAGCGGGATCATCACGGTCGCCTGGGTGGCGAGCCCGGTGTACGGGATCAGCACCACGAAGACGGCCAGCGAGGGCAGCGCGTAGACGATGTTGAAGACGGCGGACAGCGGCTGGTACAGCCGGGGGAAGCGGGCGCAGGCCAGGCCGAGCGGGACCGCCAGCAGCAGGCCGATGAGCACCGGGACCAGGGCGATCACGGCGTGGTCGGCGAGCAGGTTGCCGAGGTAGCCGACGTGGTCGCCGATCCAGTACCAGCGGACGATCGGTTCATCGTCCACCGTCGGCTCCGTCCGCCGGGGTCTGCGCGGGTGGCTGCGGGAGCGCTTCGTCCGCCGCGTCCGCCGCGTCCGCTTCGTTCGCCGGGACCTCCGGGTCCGCCTTGGTGAGGGCGACCGGCGTGAGGGCCGGAGTGGGGGCGACCGGCGTGAGCGCGGCCAGGACGGCCTCCCGGCCCGCGGTGCCGACCGCCCGGCCGTCGGCGTCCAGCGCGACCGCGACCCCGGCGGGGGAGAGCACGGCGGCGTCCAGCGCGGCGCGCAGGGTGTCGGTGTCCGGGCGGTAGCCGGCGACCGGCTGCAGCTCGGTGGCACCGGCGGCGCGGTCGATCCAGCCGATCGGGCGGCGCTCGTCGTCCAGGGCCAACTCCCAGCCCCCGTGGCCGGGTCCGTCCTCGATCGGGCGGAGCTCGACGGCCTTCGCGGGCCGCAGGCCCAGGCCGCGCAGGCCCCGGTCGCGGCCGAGGAAGGCGGCCACGCCGTCGTCCGCGGGGGCGGTGAGCAGGGTGTGCGGGTCGGCCAGCTGGGCGATCCGGCCGTGCTCGCGCAGCACCACGACCTGGTCGCCGAGCCGCACGGCCTCCTCGATGTCGTGGGTGACGAACAGCACGGTCTTGTGCAGCTCGGACTGCAGGCGCAGCAGCTCCTCCTGGAGCCCGGCCCGCACCACCGGGTCGACGGCGCTGAACGGTTCGTCCATCAGCAGGACCGGCGGGTCGGCGGCCAGCGCCCGTGCCACGCCGACCCGCTGCTGCTGGCCGCCGGACAGCTGGAACGGGTAGCGCTTGGCGGTCTCGGGGGCGAGGCCGACCAGTTCGAGCAGTTCGGCGGCCCGGGCCCGGGCCTTCTTGCGGTCCCAGCCGAGCAGGTAGGGGACGGTGGCGATGTTGTCGATCACCTTGCGGTGCGGGAACAGCCCCGCCTGCTGGATCACGTACCCGATGCCTCGGCGCAGCTTGGCGGGTTCCAGTTCGGCGACGTCGGCGCCGTCCAGCAGCACCCGGCCCGAGGTGGGCTCGACCATCCGGTTGACCATGCGCAGCAGGGTGGTCTTGCCGCACCCGGAGGGCCCGACCAGGACGGTTATCCGACCGGTCGGGACTTCCAGGTCCAGTCCCTCGACCGCGATGGTGCCGTCTGGGTGGCGCTTGCCGGCGCCCTCGAATCTGATCACGGAGTGTTTCCTCGTCAGGGCGCCCCGGGGAGGCGGCGCCTGTGTCGGTCGGTCTTTCGGGTCGTTCGGTTGGCGGCGGTCGCACCGCCCGGGCGTTCTTCCGCCCGCCTGGCTGCCCAGCTTCGGACCGGCGGAAACTCTGATCAGACTATGACCTGCATCATCTCCTGTCCCTGATTTACCGCCCGGCACGTGGCGTGACTCCCGTCCCGGCGGCCCGCCGGCCCGGGAGGTGACCCGGGCTCAGCCGCCCGGGAACACCCCATGTGACCTCGGGTTCAGTCGCCCGGACGGGTCGGCAGCCCGGACGCCGCCCAGCCGACGAAACCGCCGTCGAGATCCGTCGCCCGGTGCAGCCCGAGCTCGCGCAGCGAGGCCGCGGCCAGACTGGAGGCGTAGCCCTCGGAGCAGACCACGATCACCTCGACGTCGTAGCCCGAGGCCTCGGGGATCCGGTGACTGCCCGTAGGGTCGAGCCGCCACTCCAGCACGTTGCGCTCGATCACCAGCGCGCCGGGGATCCCGCCCTCGGCGGCCCGCTGCGCCACCGGACGGATGTCCACCAGCAGCGCGCCGTCCAGCTGGGCCTGGTACGCCTCCCGGGCGCGCGGGCGGTGGACGCCCTCGCGGGCCCGCTCCACCAGGTCGTCGATCGTGGTCACCATTGCTCCGGTCCTTCCTCAGAGGTGCGGACGAGCCCGCCGGCCCGCAGGTCGTAGTGCGCCATCGAGCTCAGCGGGGGCGAGTAGGCGTGCAGGGTGACCGCCGGGCCCGAGGCGGTGTTGCGCACGTCGTGCACGTACTCCGGGCCGAAGGCGCGGGCGGTGCCGGCCGGGACCCTGCGGATCAGCAGGCCCTGGTCGGGGCCGCCGAGGGACAGCTCCTCCAGTTCGCCGAGTGCGACGGTGAACGCGCCGCGCGAACCGCCGTGGTCGTGGAAGCCGGTCGACTGGCCGGGCAGCCAGCTGATCAGCCAGACCTCGTGGTCGTCGTCGGCGACCAGCCGCTGGTACCAGCGCTCCTCGGTGGAGAGCCGGACCAGGTGGATCCACTGGTCGGGCCGCTCGGCGAGCTCGCGGACCACGGTCCGCAGGGTGCTCGGGCTGAGCGGGGGCTGTGCGGGGTCGGCGGCGGGGCCGGTCGTGGGGCCGGTGACCGGGGCGGTGGTGGCGCCCGTGGCGGGGCCGGCGGCCGGTGGTTGCTCGGGGCGGCGGGTCGGGGTCTCGGTTGCGAGGTCCAGGCTCATGAGGCGTCCTCGGGTGCGGCGGGAACGTCGGGAGGGGCGCTCGGATCCGGCGGCGGGGCCGCGGGCTGCGGGCCGCGGGCCGGCGGAGCGGCCCGTGCTCGGCCGGGCACGGCACGGGCGGTGCCGCCGGGCGGGCGGGTTTCAGGACTGCGGGTACGGGTGCGCGGTGCGGGTCCTGGCAGTGGTCACAGGGCGGAACCGGCGAAGTGGAACAGGGTCAACAGGCACAGATGGAACTCGCCTGGCGTCGCAGATCGACGTGCAGGCGGCAAACCAGAGTGGTGCCGGAGTCCATGCCCCGGATCTTTTCCGAGCCGGTCGCACGAAGTCAAGCCGGGGCGCCCGTTCGTTGCGGCCTGTTGCGCCCCGTGAACGGGCGGCCCGACGCCCCGGCCGGGGAGCCGGCTCAGCGCGCTGCGCAGCCTGCTGCCCGGCTCCCTGCCTGGCTCCCTGCTCAGCTCCCTGCTCAGCTCCCTGCTCAGCTCCCTGCTCAGCTCCCGGTCCGGTCCTCGGCGGGCCGCTCGGGTGCTGTGGGCTCTTCGCCCCGCGGCTGCGCGGGCACGGGTGCGGGTGGCGCGGTGGCCGCCGCAGCGGCGGACAGCGCCTGTTCGATCACCGGGCCGGCCTGCTCGCCCAGGTAGCGGCCGAGCGTCTGGTAGGCGTCGAACTGCTGGTGGTCGAACCACTGGTCGCTGGTGCCGTCGTTCGGGAAGGCCGGGTGGGTCACCGCGTAGGACTGCAGCTCGTACGGCATGTCGGCGGTCAGCACCGCCTGGAGGACGATCAGCGTGCCGTGCCGTTCGGAGTCGGGCTCGCCGTCGATGGCCGGGTAGCGGACGTCCCCGGTGATCACGCCCCGGGCCGAGAGCCGTTCGGAGAGCTGGGCCGCCAGCCCGCGCAGGGGCGTGCCGCCGTCGGCGTCGGTCCCGTCGGCACCGGCCCCGTCGTGGTCGCTGCCGTGGCCCCCGTCGGGGGTGCGGCCGGTGGTGGCGCTGCCCGGGATCAGCAGCTCCGGTCGGTGCAGGGTGATGACGACGCCGAGCTCCTCGCGGGCCAGGGTGATGGCGGCGGCCAGGTTGGCGGCGTAGCCGGAGTCCCCGCTGGCGTCGATGCTCACCGCCGTCCGGACCCGGTGCCGTAGCAGTTCGACCAGCCCGAGGTTCTCGTAGTGCCCGCCGTCGGTGGTGAGCAGGAAGCGGTCGTCCGCCGGGAACCGGCCGGTCAGTTCGCGGAGCTGGTAGGGCAGTCGGCGTACGGCGGGCTCCCCGGCGCGGCGCCAGTCGGGCGTGCCGGACCAGGCCGGGCCGAGCTCCGCCGGGTTGGGCAGCCACGTCCCGAGCCGGGCGTTGGTGACCGCGAACAGGCCCTGGTAGACCCGGGACTGGCGGCCCATCGCGGAGGAGAAGGCGGCGCCGGAGACGGCCATCGCGGACTGCACGGTGAGGTCGCGGGCGATGTGCCGACGAGTCCGCCGCTCCAGCAGGTCGGTGCGCGCGTAGCCGACGTCCGGGCCGCCCACGTAGTCGTACGAGAGCGAGAAGGAGACCGCCCGACGGCCGGGCGGGGTACGGGAGTTGCCCGACAGGTTGGCTGCCGCCGAGAAGATCACCTGGGGGAAGTCGGGGTGCCGGGCGCCGTAGTGGCTCAGCCAGGTCTGCTCCCGGTAGAAGTCGTACCGGCGGGCGAGCGAGCGGCCGCCCTCGGTGACCCGGCGGACGGCGAAGGCCGAGGCCAGGCGCAGCCGGTAGAACGGGTGCAGGCTCATCCAGGTCTGGTCGAGGTTCAGCCCGACGGCGCCGAGCACCAGCGGCAGCAGCACCTGGACGGCCGTCGGCCAGGCGTACCCGGTGGCGATCGCCCAGCCGAGGGCCAGCAGCGCACCGGCCGTCAGAGTGCCGAGGGCGGCCCAGACCACCAGGTACTGCGGGAGGTTGGCGGTCAGCCCGCCGCCGATCCGGCCGGCGCCGCGCAGCGCCCCGGCGGCCGCGCGCACGCCGCTGCCGATCGCCCGGCGGTCGCGCCAGAGTATGCCGAGCAGCAGGGCGAGGTAGCTGAGCACCACGGTCAGGCTGAGCCCCGCGCCGGTCAGTCGCGGGCCGGCCGCCAGCGCCTGCTGGAGCCGGACCGCGCCCCAGGCCAGGCCCGGCACCGCCAGCACCCCGAGGGCCAGCAGCCCGGCCAGCGCGAGCGCGGCGTAGTTGAGCCGGCGCAGCGCGCGCGGCAGCAGCGCGTGCCAGCCGAGCGGTGGGAAGGCCAGCAGCCAGAGCAGCCAGCAGCAGGCCGCCGCGCCCAGTACCACGCCGAGGGCGGCCAGGGCGGGGGCGCGGAACTCCAACCCGCCCGGCACGGCGCCCGGGTGGCGCAGGCCGGCGGCGGCCAGCGCGTCCAGGTCGGTGACCGGGACGGCGTGGTAGAAGCGGCTGAGGCCGAGGCCGAGCACCAGCACGGCGGCCAGCAGCAGGGTGAGCGCCGAGAGCACGCCGCGCAGCAGCGTGCCGAGGGCGACCAGCCACTCGCCGGTGCCGTCGGCGATGTACTTGCTGTGGCGGCGGAGGTGGTCCTCCTCCGGGGAGCCGGGTTCAAGCACCGTGTCGGCCGTCAGGCCCGAGACGGCGCGGACCGGGCTGCCGGGGGCGGAGTCGCTGAGCGCGAGCTGCAGCGCGCCCACGGTGTACCCGCCGCCGGAGACGGAGACCAGGTAGCGGGCCCGTTTCAGCCCCGGGCGTAGGGCCTGGAGCGCGCCGAGCGTGACGCAGGCCGAGCGGATGCCGCCGCCCGAGGCGCAGAAGCCCAGCTCGGCGGGCTCGCGGCCGGGCGGCACCCGGCCGGCGTCCCGCCAGTGGGCGTGGGCGCCGGGAGCGTCGGGTGGCGTCGCCGCCTGCTGCCGCCGGGAGTCGCGCGGCGGTTCGTGGGGTGGTTCGTGCGGTGGTTCGGATCGGGACGCGTGCCGGAGCCCGTGCCGGGGCCCGTGCAGCGGGCGGCCGTGCCGGGTGAGGACGGGCCAGGGCGGTATCAGCGCCGGGCGGTCCGGGTCGGCGTCGTCACCCGGCTTCACCGCCGTGGCGCGCAACCCGCGGGCGGCCCTGGCGGCCGTCACCGCGAGCAGGGCCGCGGCCGCCACCCCGGCGGGCAGGAGCAGCAGCCGGCTGACGGTGGTGAGCGCCGCCGCCACCGCGAAGGGGGTGTCGGAGTCGGCGTGGTCGAGCCCCAGGCGCAGCAGGACGTCGGCGGCGAGGTCGCAGCCGGCGGCGAGCAGCCCGGCGGCCCCGACCATCAGGGCCGGCCCGAGCCGGCGGCGCCGCCCGAGCACGTACCCGCCCAGCAGGGCCGCGGCCGTCAGCGTCAGCCCGTAGCCGGCGATCAGCCAGGGCTCGTCGCCCAGGGCGGCCCGGTACGCTCCGGAGCTCCCGCCGACCACCGCCTCGGCCGCCGCCCGGGAGCCGGCCAGGCGCAGGGCCGTCAGCCCGGCCCTCGGTACCTGCCCGGGGGCGAGGAGGAGGCCGGCGGCGAGCGGCAGCAGGGCCCCGAGGGCGAGCAGCAGGCCGGCCCAGGCCGGCAGCGCTGGCGGCCGCCCCGCCGGCATGCCCGCCGTGCCCGACGTACCCGACGTGCGCTCCGCGCGCTCGTCCGTCGCTGTCATCAGTACCACCCCCCCGTTCGGCCCCCGGCCGACCGTCGATCCCCGTGGCCGATCCCGCATCCGGCCCCGCAACCGATCGCCGGATGATCAGCTCATGATCACCGAAGTCGCCCCGTAGGCGCGCCAGATGACGATCTGTCGCACCGTCAAGGCGCGTTTTACCCTGTCGTGGCCGATTCCGCACCCCCGGCGCCCGCTTTCACTCGAATGAGTAAGGAGGCCACCAATGGGGTAGATGAGCATTTCATCCCACCCATGGCCACCCGCGTGTCCGCGTAACAAGATCGCCCCGCAGGCGTTACCGCCGACGTATTGTCAGGCGACCGAAGCCCGGCCTACCGTCTACAGATCGCGCCTTCTACGCACGTAGACCCTTCCCGTAGACCCCCGCGGCCCCCGAGCGGAGCCGCGGGCGAGACCCGCCCCGTCAACCCTCAGACCGCGGGCCCGACCGCACGGCCGGGACGCGGAGTTGCGGAGGTACCCATGTCGCAGATCGTCCGTGCCGCGCTCGTCCAGACCCGCTGGACCGGCGACCAGGAGAGCATGATCGCGCTCCACGAGCGGTACGCCCGCGAGGCCGCCGCCCAGGGCGCGAAGATCATCGGCTTCCAGGAGGTGTTCAACGCCCCGTACTTCTGTCAGGTCCAGGAACCCGAGCACTACCGCTGGGCCGAGGCCGTCCCCGACGGGCCGACCGTGCGCCGGATGCAGGACCTCGCCCGCGAACTGGGCATGGTGATCGTCGTACCGGTCTACGAGGAGGAGCAGACCGGCGTCTACTACAACACCGCCGCGGTGATCGACGCGGACGGCAGCTACCTCGGCAAGTACCGCAAGCACCACATCCCGCAGGTCAAGGGCTTCTGGGAGAAGTACTACTTCAAGCCCGGCAACCTCGGCTGGCCCGTCTTCGACACCGCCGTCGGCAAGGTCGGCGTCTACATCTGCTACGACCGGCACTTCCCCGAGGGCTGGCGCGCCCTGGGCCTGGCCGGCGCGCAGATCGTCTACAACCCCTCCGCCACCAGCCGCGGCCTGTCCGCCTACCTCTGGCAGCTCGAACAGCCCGCCGCCGCCGTCGCCAACGAGTACTTCGTCGCCGCCATCAACCGGGTCGGCACCGAGGAGTACGGCGACAACGACTTCTACGGCACCTCCTACTTCGTCGACCCGCGCGGCCAGTTCGTCGGCGAGGCCGCCTCCGACAAGGAGGAGGAACTGGTCGTCCGCGACCTCGACCTCGGCCTGATCGAACAGGTCCGCCAGCAGTGGGCGTTCTACCGCGACCGCCGGCCCGACGCCTACGGACCCCTCGCCGAGGCCTGAGGAGCAGCGCGATGACCACCCGTGACCCGCAGCAGCGCACCGTCGTCCGCGGCGGCCTCGTCATCACCGCCACCGACGAACTCCACGCCGACGTCCTGATCGAGGGCGAGCGCGTCGCCGCCCTGGCCGCCACCGGCAGCGCCGCCGCCGAGGCCTGGACCGCCGACACCGTCATCGACGCCACCGGCCACTACGTCATCCCGGGCGGCGTCGACGCCCACACCCACATGGAGCTGCCGTTCGGCGGCACCGCCGCCTCCGACACCTTCGAGACCGGCACCCGCGCCGCCGCCTGGGGCGGCACCACCACCATCGTCGACTTCGCCGTCCAGCCCGTCGGCGGGGCGCTGCGCGAGGGCCTGGACGCCTGGCACGCCAAGGCCGAGGGCAACTGCGCGATCGACTACGCCTTCCACACCATCGTCTCGGACGTCAACGACGCCGTCCTCAAGGAGATGGACACGCTGGTCGACTCCGGCGAGTCCACCTCCTTCAAGCTCTTCATGGCCTACCCCGGCGTCTTCTACAGCGACGACGGCCGCATCCTGCGCGCCATGCAGCGCGGCGCGGCCAACGGCGGGCTGATCATGATGCACGCCGAGAACGGCATCGCCATCGACGTCCTGGTCGAACAGGCCCTCGCCGCCGGGCGGACCGCCCCCCGCTACCACGGCGAGGTCCGGCGCGAACTCCTGGAGGCCGAGGCCACCCACCGGGCGATCAAGCTCGCCCAGGTGGCCGGCAGTCCGCTCTACGTGGTGCACGTCTCCGCCGCCTCGGCGCTCGACGAACTCGCCCGGGCCCGCGACGCCGGGCTCCCCGTCTTCGGCGAGACCTGCCCCCAGTACCTCTTCCTCTCCACCGACAATCTCGCCGAGGAGGGCGCCGACGGCTTCGAGGGCGCCAAGTACGTGTGCAGCACGCCGCTCCGGCCGCGCGAGCACCAGGAGGCGCTCTGGCGCGGGCTGCGCACCAACGACCTCCAGGTGGTCTCCACCGACCACTGCCCGTTCTGCTACGTCGGGCAGAAGGAACTCGGCCGCGGCGACTTCTCGAAGATCCCCAACGGCCTCCCGGGCGTGGAGAACCGGATGGACCTGCTGCACCAGGCCGTCGTGGACGGACGGATCAGCCGGCGCCGCTGGATCGAGATCGCCTGCACCACCCCGGCCCGGATGTTCGGGCTGCACCCGCGCAAGGGCACCGTCGCGCCCGGCGCCGACGCCGACCTCGTCGTCTACGACCCCACCGCGGTGCAGACCGTCTCCGCCGCCACCCACCACATGAACGTGGACTACTCGGCCTACGAGGGCCGCCGACTCACCGGCCGGGCCCGGACGGTGCTCTCGCGCGGCACCGTCGTGCTGGACGACGGCCGCTGGCTCGGCCGGGCCGGACACGGCGCCTTCCTGCGCCGGGACACCTGCCAGTACCTGACCTGATCCCCTTCGCCTTCCTTTCGGTTCTCGTCCCTTTCCTTTCCTTCCCTTCGCTTTGCATCGCTTCGCCTTCGTCTCGCCTTCGTCGCCCGGGGCCACGCCGAGTGCGCCGGCCCCGGGCCGCCCTCCCATCCCTCTCCCGGAGCACCCCATGGACATCGGCCTCGTCCTCCAGACCGACCCGCCGGCCCGCCTGCTCATCGACCGGATGATCCGCGCCGAACAGGCCGGGTTCAGCCACGGCTGGACCTTCGACTCCTGCGTGCTGTGGCAGGAGCCCTTCGTCATCTACAGCCGCATCCTGGCCGAGACCGAGCGCCTCACCGTCGGCCCGATGGTCACCAACCCCTCCACCCGCACCTGGGAGGTCACCGCCTCCCTGTTCGCCACCCTCAACGACATGTACGGCAACCGGACGGTGTGCGGCATCGGCCGCGGCGACTCCGCCATGCGGGTCGCAGGCCGACGCCCCGCCACCCTCGACCGGCTCTCCCAAGCCATGCACGCCGTCAAGGAGTTGGCCGAGGGACGCACCGCCGAGGTGGACGGCACCGAGATGCACCTGCCGTGGGTCGGCCCCGGCGCCTCGCTGCCGATCTGGATGGGCGCGTACGGGCCCAAGGCACTCGCTCTGACCGGACGTCAGGCAGACGGCTTCATCCTCCAGTTGGCCGACCCCTACCTCACCGAGTACATGGTCAAGGCCGTCCGGGCGGCCGCCGTCGAGGCGGGACGGGACCCGGCCGATGTCACCATCTGCGTCGCCGCGCCCGCGTACGTCACCGCCGACGACTCGCCCGCCGCGCTCGCCCACGCCCGGGAGCAGTGCCGGTGGTTCGGCGGGATGGTCGGCAACCACGTCGCCGATCTGGTCAGCCACTACGGCGAACACTCCGACCTGGTACCCGACGCCCTCACCGAGTACATCAAGGACCGCCAGGGCTACGACTACAGCCACCACGGACGGGCCGGGAACCCCGACACGGCCTTCGTCCCGGACGCGATCGTCGACCGCTTCTGCCTGATCGGACCGGTCGAGGCCCAGCGCGCCCGACTCGCCGAACTCCGCTCGCTCGGCGTCGACCAGTTCGCCGTCTACGCCATGCATGACGCGGTCGAGGCCACCATCGACGCCTACGGGGCGGACGTCATCCCACACCTCTGAACCGCCGGCCTCGTGAGTTCGTGGCCCCCTGGGTCTGTGGCCCCTAAGCCCGTGATTCCTTGATCCTGCCCGTGGCAGAAGGGAGTTGCCCATGGCCGACACCGTGACCGGCGGCGGCGGACAGCGGCAGCATCCCGACGGCCGGGTCGAACTCGACCCGGCCGAAGGGGTGTTGCCTCCCAACGGCTTCACCAGTGACGACCTCCGGCCGGTCCCGGTGCGGCGGCGTACCTGGACCACCTACAACTTCCTCGCGCTCTGGGTCGGCATGGCCCACAACATCCCCTCCTGGACGCTGGCTTCGGGTCTGGTCGCGCTCGGGATGGACTGGAAGCAGGCGGTGCTGACCATCGCGCTCGCCAACCTGATCGTGCTCGCGCCGATGCTCCTCACCGGACACGCCGGGACGAAGTACGGCATCCCCTTCCCGGTGTTCGCGCGGGCCTCGTTCGGGCTGCGTGGCGCCAATCTGCCCGCGCTCATCCGGGCGACGGTCGCCTGCGCCTGGTTCGGCATCCAGACCTGGATCGGGGGTGAGGGGATCTTCCTGCTGGCGGGCCGGCTTCTCGGCGAATCCTGGCGGACCGCAACCGAGTTCGGCGGCTACCCGTGGACGCAGTGGGCCTCCTTCCTGCTGTTCTGGCTGATCGAGATGGTCATCATCGCCCGGGGGATGGAGGCGCTACGGCGCTTCGAGAACTGGGCGGCGCCGTTCGTCATCGTCGGCGCGCTCGCCCTGCTGGTCTGGATCGGCGTCAAGGCGGGCGGGCTCGGCCCGTTGCTCGACCAGCCGTCGAAACTGGGCTGGGGCAGCGGGTTCTGGAAGGTCTTCTTCCCCTCGCTGATGGGGATGATCGGCTTCTGGTCCACGCTGGCGCTCAACATCCCCGACTTCACCCGCTTCGGCGGCAGTCAGCGGGCACAGATCCGCGGCCAGGCCCTCGGTCTGCCGACGACGATGACGCTCTTCGCGCTGCTGTCGGTGCTGGTCACCTCGGGCTCCGCGGCGGTGTACGGCGAACCGGTGTGGGACCCGATCAAGCTCGCCGCGAAGATGGAGAGCCCGGTGGCGCTCCTGTTCGCGCTGCTGACGGTCCTGATCGCGACGCTGTCGGTGAACATCGCGGCCAATGTCGTCTCCCCGGCGTACGACCTGGCCAACCTGGTGCCCCGGTTCGTCAACTTCCGTACCGGGGCGCTGATCACCGGGGTGGTCGGGATCGCCATCTTCCCGTGGAGGCTGACCGCCGACCCGCACGTCTACATCTACGTCTGGCTGGGCGTGGTCGGCGGCCTGCTCGGGACGGTCGCCGGGGTGCTGATCGCCGACTACTGGCTGCTGCGCCGCACCCGGCTGCAACTCGCCGAGCTCTACCGGCCGTTCGGCGCCTACTGGTACGCGGGCGGATGGAACTGGCGGGCGGTCACCGCGCTGCTGGTCGGCGGTCTGCTGGCGGTCGGGGGGTCGTACTCGACGGTGGACGCGCACGGGGTGAAGCAGGGGCCGTTCCCGGTGGACGGGTTGGTCCCGTTCCTCCAGCCGCTGGCGGACTACGGGTGGGCGGTGGGGCTCGCGTCGTCGGCGGTGGTCTACCTGGTGCTGAGCGCGGGGCGAGGAGAGGGGCGGGGCGGAACGGGTCGGGGGCAGGAGGAACGGGGAGCGGCGGGCGGGTGACAACTGGCGGGTGACAGATGTCAGCGAACGGATAACGGATAACAGATGACAGCGAACAGATTTCGAAATCTGTTCGCTGTCATCTGTTATCCGTCATCTGTCATTTGTCACCCGTCACCCGTCGCCTCCACCGCGGCCAGGACCTTGGCGGCGCCGTCCTCGGTGGCGAGGGCGGCTGCGACGGAGCGAGCGCGGGTGCGGTAGTGGGGGTCGTCCAGGGCCTGGCGGATGGAGGCGGCCAGGTGGGCGGGGGTCAGGGCGCGCAGGGGTACCGGGCCGGGGGAGACGCCGAGCGCGGTGAGCCGCGCGGACCAGAAGGGGGCGTCCAGCTGGGCGGGCACCGGGACGGTGGGGGTGCCGGAGCGGAGGGTGGCCGCCGTGGTGCCCGCGCCCGCGTGGTGGACGACGGCCGCGGTGCGCGGGAACAGCCAGTCGTGCGGGGTGTCGCCGATGGTCAGTACGGTCTCCGAGTCCTCGGCGGCCAGGCCGCTCCAGCCGGACTGCAGGAGGAGGCGCACCCGGGCGGCGCGGCCGGCGGCGAGGACGGTCGCGGTGAGTCGTTCGGGATCGGGCACGACCAGGCTGCCGAAGCCGACGAAGACCGGGGGCGGTCCGGCGGCCAGGAAGTCGAGCAGCCGCTGCGGGGGCTGCCAGCCCGCGGGTCCGGCGGGCCACCAGTACCCGGCCACGTCCAGTCGGGGGTGCCAGTCCGTCGGCCGGGGGACGACGCGCGGCGAGAAGCCGTGCAGGACGGGGTGGTCGCGTCGGGCCCGGGCGATGCCCAGTGGCGGCAGCCCGAGCCGGCGGCGCAGTCCGCGGACGGCCGGCACGAACAGTTGGTCGGTGGCCGCCTGGACGGCGTGGCCGGCGAGCAGGTTGCCGGGCCGTCCGAGCGAGCGTGCGCCGGTCACGGCCGGGGCGAACTCGCGGGTGGGGGAGAGCGGTTGGAGGTACAGCCCGATGGTGGGGATGCCGGCCGCCTCGGCCGCGACCTGGCCGAGCGCACTGGTGGTGCTGGTGGTGAGCAGCAGGTCGGCACCGAGCGCCGTCGCGTCCGCGATGCCGTCGCCGAGGGCGGGCATGAACCTCCGCCCCAGGCGCAGGAGTTGCAGGACGACGCCGGGCCCGCTGCCGGCCCGCAGCAGTCGCCGGCCCTCGGTGGAGGCGAGTTCGGCCCGCGGGTCGACGGGCAGCGGACGGAACTCCAGTCCAGCGGCCCGTACCGAGTCGGCGAAGGTGGCGTGGGTGGCGACGGCCACCTGATGTCCGGCCGCCTGCAGGCGGACGCCGAGCCCGGTGAAGGGTGCGACGTCGCCCCGGGAGCCGGCGGTGGCGATCAGGATGCGCATGGCCGCAGTATTTCGGCGGGTACGACCGGCCGGAAGGACGCCACGCGCGGACCGGTCGGCTCCGGGTGGCCGGATCCCGCCGTCGGCCGGGGTCGGCCGGAACCGCCTCGGTGGGTGTCGGCGTCCTCCGTGGCAGAGCGCGCGGGACGGGGCCGTCGCGCCACGGACGGGAGGGACGGGTTCGGATGAGCGTCGTCGCGTGGATCGTGCTGGGCCTGGTGGCCGGGGCCCTGGCCAAGCTGCTGCTGCCCGGGAGGGACCCGGGCGGTCTGATCGTGACCACCCTGATCGGGATCGCCGGCTCCTTCGTCGGCGGCTGGATCGCGTCGCACTTCCTGCACCGGTCGATCACGGCGCGCTTCTTCGACGGGCCGACCTGGGTGTCGGCGATCGGCGGCGCGTTGGTGCTGCTGATCGCCTACCGGCTGCTGTTCGGCAACTCGCGCCGCTGACGGACGAGCGCGGCGGGGTCTCGTCACACCGATGACGCAAGGGGCGGCGGATGAGCTGGATGGAGTGGATCGTGCTCGGCCTGGTGTCGGGGACGCTGGCCAGGATGGCGATGTCGAGGGGGGAGCGCGGTCTGATCGGCAGCACCTTGATCGGGATCACCGGCTCCTACATCGGCACCTGGATCGTCCTGCACTGGATGCACGGGACGGTGAGGGTGGGCCTCCTCGACGTCACGACCTGGGTGTCGGCGATCGGCGGGGCGATGGTCCTGCTCATCGGCTACCGGGTGCTCCGCTTCCTCGCCCGGCGCTGACCGCCCGGCGGTGACTGCCTGGCGCTGACCGCCCGCCGTTGACCGCCCGGAGCTGACTGCCCGGTGCCTCCGGCGTTCCGGCTACCGGTCGGCGGCCCACTCCGGCAGCTCCTCGCAGGCCGCGAGCCAGTCGGCCGGTACGTCCGAGAGCCCGGTGCGGGCGGCCACCACGCCGGCGGCGATGGCGCAGGTGGTGTCCATGTCGCCCCAGCCCTCCAGGGTGTGCCAGATCGCGTCGGGCAGTGAGTCCAGGTGCCCGGCGGCGGACCAGAGGGCGAAGGGGACGGTGTCCGGGGCGGAGATCATCAGCCCCGAGCCCAGCACGTTGGCGGCGTGCCGGACGCTGGTGTGCTCCGGCAGCCGGGCGGCGATCCGCAGGCCGGAGCGGACGTCGCTCTCCGGCAGC
This sequence comes from Kitasatospora sp. NPDC059088, assembly GCF_042738155.1. Lineage (NCBI taxonomy): Bacteria > Bacillati > Actinomycetota > Actinomycetes > Kitasatosporales > Streptomycetaceae > Kitasatospora > Kitasatospora sp. NPDC059088. The sequence goes on from NZ_JBHYGR010000001.1 coordinate 69,850, forward strand.
CGGTCGGCGACCTCGGTGAGGAGCTCGGTCCGACCAGGCGCCCGGTGGCCCCGGCTGCGGACGGCGAGCGCCGCGGCGAGTGCCACCGCCACCGCCCCGGTGACCGCCTCGGGGTGGGAGTGGGTGGTGAGCGCCTGGAGTTCGGCCTGCCGGGCGACCTCGTCGAGGTCCTCGGCGAACCCGGCGCCCAGCGGGGCGACCCGCATCGCGGCGCCGTTCCCGTACGAGCCCTGGCCCTCGAACTGGCCCGAGGTGATGGCGCGCCAGTTCCCGCCGGCGCCGATCCCGCGCAGCACCCGGTGCATCGACGGGCCGTACTTGCGCTGGTACTCGCGGGCGTACTCGGCCGCGAACCCGGCGGCCAGCGCGTCCTGCCGGACCTCGCCGTGGGCGGCGAGGTGGCGGACCAGGACGAGGGCCATCGCCGTGTCGTCGGTCCAGTGCCAGGGCGCCGGGCGGACCAGGTGGGCCGCCAGGGCGGCGGGTGCCTCGTCCACCGGGACGGAGAACCACCGGTCACCGAAGGCGTCGCCGAGCGCGAGCCCCCGCAGGCTGTCCAGGACGGGACCGGCCGCACGCATGTCATCCTCCGAGTGAGATCAACTGGGTGCGACAGTCTGCCTGAAAGGGTGAGGCGCCGACGACCGGATTTCGCTCCGGCCGCCGACGCCTCACCGCCCTCGCACGGGACGGGCCCCGCTCGGGGCGCGCTCCGCACGAGGACGGGCCCCGCTCAGAACTCCGTCGGCTCGGGGACCAGCTCGGCGGGCCTGCCCTTCAAGCCGCTGAGCACGAGCTTCCAGACCGCCGCGAAGCGCTCGTCCGCGGTGGGCTCGGACCAGGTGTGGGCGAAGACCGGGTTGTGGAAGGGGGCCGTGGCGTCGAAGACCGCGCGAGCGGTGGAGGGGACGTGGGCGAGCTGGAACTCCTTGGCGTCCATGCCGTCGTGGACGATCTGGGCGATCTGCTTGACCAGGGTCTCGACGTGCGCGTCGACGACCGTGCTGTTCTCCTCGGCCAGCACCAGGTAGGTGGCGAACAGCTCCGGGTCGTCCAGTGCCTTCTTCCGCTTGGCCCCGAACAGCGTGGTCAGCCAGCGCTGGAGGCGCTCGACGGCGCCGCCGGCGTCGTTCGCGACCATCTCCAGGTCGTAGTGCGCCTGGTTCAGCCAGCGCTGGGTGACCGCCTCCCGCAGCGCCGCCTTGCTGGGGAAGTGGCGGTAGACGCTGCTGTGGCTGACGCCGAGTTCCCGGGCGACGTCCACGACGGTGGCCTTGGCCGGGCCGAACCGCCGGAGGGCTTCCTCCGCCGCGATCAGGATCTGCTCGGCGGTGAGTGCGGTGTCCGTGGTCACGGGGCCGTCCTTAGGGTCGTGCGGTCGGGTGGTGCGGAGGGTTCTCGCCGGTCAGCGCGGGCTCGGTCAGCGCTCGCTGTCCAGGCGCGCCATCTGCGCGGCAGCGTACCGGTCGCCGGCCGCGGCCCCGGCGGGGACGGCGGCCTCGATGGCGGCCAGGTCGGCGGGGGTGAGCGTGACGTCCAGCGAGCCGAGCGCCTCGGTCAGCCGGTCGCGACGGCGGGCGCCGACCAGCGTGACGACGTCCTCGCCGCGCGAGGCCACCCAGGCGATGGCGATCTGGGCGACGCCGGCGCCCTTGGCGTCGGCGACCGCGCGCAGCGCCTCGACCAGGGCGAGGTTGTGGGTCAGGTTGTCGCCCTGGAAGCGGGGGCTGGCGGTGCGGAAGTCGGTGCCGGCGAGCGAGCGGTCCGGGTTCCAGTGGCCGCTGAGCAGGCCGCGGGAGAGCACGCCGTACGCGGTGATGCCGATGCCGAGTTCGCGGGCGGTGGGCAGGACGGCCGCCTCGATGGAGCGGCTGAGCAGCGAGTACTCGATCTGCAGGTCGCTGATCGGGTGGACGGCGGCGGCGCGGCGCAGGGTGTCGGCGCCGACCTCGGACAGGCCGATGTGGCGGACGTAGCCGTCCTTCACCAGGTCCGCGATGGCGCCGACGGTCTCCTCGATCGGGACCTTGGGGTCGAGCCGGGCGGGGCGGTAGACGTCGATGTGGTCGGTGCGCAGCCGGCGCAGGGTGTACGTCAGCGCGGTCTTGGTGGCGGCCGGGCTGGTGTCGTAGCCGAGCCACTGGCCGTCGGGGCCGCGCTGGGCTCCGAACTTCACGCTGATCTGGACGCTGTCGCGGTCGCGGCCGCGCAGGGCCTCGTGGATCAGCAGCTCGTTGTGGCCCATGCCGTAGAAGTCGCCGGTGTCGAGGAGGGTGATCCCGGCGTCCAGGGCGGCGTGGATGGTGGCGATGCTCTCGGCCTCGTCGGCCGGGCCGTAGAGGTCGGACATGCCCATGCAGCCGAGGCCGAGGGCGGAGGTGACGGGGCCGGAGGTGCCGAGGGGGCGCTGGGCGGGGCGGGTGGTCGAGGCCATGGGAGCTCCAGGGGCGGGTGCGGTGCCGGAGGGCGGGGGCAGTGTGACCCGGATCTCACTATGGCACGACAGCGAACAGATTTCAAAATCTGTTCGCTGTCTTTTGTCATTTGTTCGCGGCGAGATGCCCGCTAGGAGTCGCGCCGCGAAGAGTCGCGCCGCGAAGAGTCACGCCGCGAGGAGTCACGTCGCCAGGAGTCAGGAGTACGGCCCCGGGGAGCGCAGCAGGTGGGCCCGGGCGGGCGGCAGATTGCGCCACACCGTGCGCTCGCCCAGTCCGTACGTCGCCTCGAACCGCCGCAGCAGCCGCACCACCGCCCGGTGGCGGGCGCCCCGACGGGGGCCCGAGGTGAGGGTGCGGGCCGTCGTGGTGCCGAGGTACCCGAAGTAGGTCAGCTCGCCGCCCGGGGCCAGCAGACGCAGGTAGAGGTCGAGGATGCGCCGGACCAGGGCCGGCTCGAAGTTGGTGAACGGCAGCCCGGACACGATCACGTCGTACCGCTCGGCCGCGGCCCCCGTCGGCGCGGCCGCCTCCGGCAGCTCCTCCACCCGGCAGGTCGACAGTCGCAGCCCCACCCCCGGCCGGCGCGCGGCCAGGACCGGGTCCTCCCGCAGCCGGTCGGCGAACCGCGGGTTCGCCTCGACCACGTGCAGCCGGTCGCCGGGGCGCAGCACCTGGGCCAGCCGGCGGGTCACCACGCCCGTGCCGGCGCCGACCTCCAGTACCGAGATCGGCCGGTTCGGGCGGCTGGTGGCCGGCACCACCAGGGCGTTCACCAGCGCCGGTCCGCTCGGCGCCAGGGCGCCGGTGTCGTGGAAGGTGCGCAGGGCCTCGGCGAGGAACAGCAGGCGGTCCCCGCCGTACGGAGAGCCGTGGGTGCTGGGCGCGGCCTGCCCGGCTTGCGTGCTGTGCGTGTCGTGCGTTTCGTGCGCGCTGTGCTGGTCGTGCACGCCCTGCCGGTCGTGCGTGTCGGCTGAACTGTGCTGCTGCGGAGGGGAGTCGGGGCTCGGGTGGAGCTGTTCGGTCGTCATGTCGACGACGCTAGGGAGCGCGGGAACGCCGCGGATCGGCCGGTGAGCGGCGCCGACCCCCGACGAAAGTCGAGGGTGCCGACGTCCGGGAGGAGGGGGTGCCGCGCCGCCGTCCGCCCGTAGCATTCGAGCGGGTGGACGGGACCGGGCGGGGAGGAGCTCCATGCGCACAGGCCTGCTCGGCTGGTACGGCCCGGACCACCGGCCCTGGGCCGACAGCCTGTTGCTGCTCGGGATCCTCGGGCTCGCCGTCGAGGAGGGCGTCTTCCAGTGGCTGCACCTCGACGGCCCGCTGCGCCTGCCCCGGGTGGCGGTGGCCGTGCTCGCCGCGCTCTCGCTGCTGCTCGCCCGCCGTCACCCCGTCGCCTCGGCCGTCCTGCCGGTGCTCACCGGCGGGCTGCTCAACCGGGCCTTCCCGGGCTTGATCAGCGTCTACTACCTGGCCTCCCTCGGCCGGGTCGGTCCGGCGGCGGCCGGCGGCGCGGTGATCGCCGTGGGCAGCGCGATCACTGCGGACTCGCTGGTCGGCTGGGCCGGCACGACCGGTTCCCAACTCCTCCTCCAGGCGGCCACCTTGTCCTTCGGGCTGTGGCTGCACGGCCGCCGGATGCTGATCCGGACGCTGCACGCCCAGGTCGAAACCCTGCGGCGGGAGCGGGAGTTGCGCGCCGAGCAGGCCCGCTCCGCCGAACGCGCCCGGATCGCCCGGGAGATGCACGACGTGCTGGCCCACCGGCTGAGCCTGCTGGTGCTGCACGCCGGAGTGCTGCGCGACCAGGCCCGGGCCGGGACCGTCGCCGCCGACCCGGACCGGCTCACCCACCGTCTCGAACTCCTGCGCACCACCGCCGCCCGCTCGCTCGACGACCTGCGCGACGTCCTGGGCGCCCTGCGCGCCGAACCGCCGGAGCGGGCCGCCGCCGAGGCCGACGTGCCCGTACCGTCCGGGGAGTGGTCCGCGCCGTTCGGGTCGTCGACCGGGGCGCTGTCCGTCCCGTTGTCCGGCCGGTCGTCCGTCCCGTTGTCCGTCCCGTTGTCCGGCCCGCCTCCCGTCCTGCCGCCTGTCCCGGCACCTGCGCTGCGCGACCTCACCGACCTGATCGACGAGGCGAACCAGGCCGGGCAGCAGGTCGAACTCGCCCTGGCGGGAGACCCGGAGGCCGTGCCCACCACCCATCGGCTCGCCGTGCACCGGGTGGTCCAGGAGGCGCTGACCAACGCCCGCAAGCACGCCCACGCCGCGCCCGTCACCGTCCGGGTCGGCTACGGGGCACCGGCGACCACCGTCGAGGTCCGCAACGGCCCCGGAGGGACGACGCCGAATGGGCCGGTCTCGGGTGGCGGGTACGGGCTGGTGGGCCTCGGCGAACGGGTCGGCGCGCTGGGCGGCCACCTGGACGCCGGGCCGGACGGTGCCGGCGGCTTCCGGCTCTCCGCCCGGCTGCCCGCGCCGGACCGGCCGGCGCAGTCCGTGCCGCCATCCCACGCCGTGCCGCCATCCCACGCCGTGCCGCCACCCCACGCCGTGGCGCCGCCGGAGGTCACGCCGTCGAGGCCCCCGTCACCGGAGCCGCCGTCGCCGAGGTCGCCGTCCCGGAAGAAGCCCCCGCAGCCGAAGGACACCGCATGATCCGCACGATGGTGGTCGACGACGACGCACTGGTGCGCCTCGGCCTGGTCGACCTCCTCGCCCAGGACCCGGCCCTGACCGTGGTCGCCGAGGCCGCCGACGGGCTGCAGGCCGTCGAGCTCGCCCGCGGCCGCCGGATCGACGTCGCGCTGATGGACATCCGGATGCCCCGCCTCGACGGGATCGCCGCGACCCGGCGGCTGCGCCAACTCCCAGACGCCCCGCGGGTCATCGCGCTCACCACCTTCGACCTGGACGAGTACGTGTACCAGGCGCTCGCCGCCGGGGCGGACGGCTTCCTACTCAAGGACACCCCGCCCGCCGAGATCGCCCGCGCCGTCCACGTGGTCGCCGCCGGCCAGGGGATGCTGCACCCCGCCGCCGCGCGACGGCTGATCGACCGGTACCACCGGGTCGGCGCGCCGCGCTCCGTCGCCGCCCGGGGCCGGATCGCCGGGCTCACCCCGCGCGAGACCGACGTGCTGCGGGAGCTCGCCGACGGGCTGTCCAACGCCGAGATCGCGGGCGTCCTGGGAATGCGGGAGAGCACCGTCAAGGCGCACGTCAGTCGGATCCTGACCGCGCTCGGCGTGGCCAACCGGGTCCAGGCGGCGCTGCTCGCACGCGATGCGGGGCTCGTCGGGGACGGCGCCTGACCGCGGGCGCTCGCGAGGGCAGGGCGGGGCGCAGCGTCGGACGGTGTTCACACGGATGTTCCCCGGGCTTCGGTCCAGGTGTCGCCGCGGGCTTCCCTGAGCCGTCGCGTGCCTCCGGTTGGTACCGCCCGCTGAGCCGCTGTCACCCATCCGGCGTGGAAATGCCGTGCCTTGGCGGTTTGCGCTGCCGAACCCGGGCGGCGGGTCCATGGTGGAGATGGGCGCGATCCGGCGACCGTGCCCGCGCGTCGATCCGGGCCCGCCCGCCGAGCGCCCGCCGCTTCCGCCGACGGGTGCCCGGCACCGGGGCCCGTACCGGCACGCTGGGAGCAGGGCCACCTCGCAGGAAACCGAACGGTTCTTCTAGGCTCACATCTCGGCTTCCCTGCGGCGGTCCGGCCCTTGTGCCCGCCACCAGGAAGCCGCCGTCCACGGGGCTCCGGGCGGAACCGGGGCCACCGGATCGAGCGAGGAGGACGCAGATGCCAAGCACGCCGCCCAACCGTTCCACCGCACTTGGACCAGACGGGCCGTTCCGACGGGCCGTCCGGCCCCCCGGCCGACCGGCGCGGTCCGGCCGGGCCTGGCACCCGGGCGGGGGCGGTCGGCCGGTGCGGCCGCTGAATACCGGCTGCGGCCGCGGAGGCGAGCGTTGAGTCCCCAGATCGTCGGGTCGCCGGCCGCACCGGGCAGCGCCGCGGAACCCGACCGCGTACCCGTGACCGTTCCCGCCGCGGCCGACGGTGAGGCCCTGGTCGCCCTGGGCGGTTCCGCCAAGGTCGGTTCGTCCACCGTTGGTTCGTCCACCGTCGGTTCCGCTGTCGAGAGCCCGCCGGTCGCGACGTCCACGACCGGTGCCGCGGTCAGGCCCGGTGCTACGGCCGCGTCGGTGGCCGCGGTGAAGGTCGATGCCACGGCGAAGTCCGGTGTGATGGCGAAGTCCAGTGCGGTGGCGGTCGGATCCGCCGGCGCTGTTGCCGCTGTCGCCGCCGGTGCCGCTGCGACGAGCATCACCGCTGCGCTGCCCGGACTGCCGCAGGCGCTCAGCACCCGGGCCCGTACCCTCGCCGGCGCCGTCCGGCGGCGGTGCGCGGACCTGGCCCGGATCGAATCGCCGAGTGGTGACGCGCCCCGACTCGACGCGCTCGCCGAGGAGTTGGAGTCCGGATTCCGGGCCACCGGGGCAACCGCCCGCCGTGAACCCGGACCGGCCGGTGACCACCTGGTGCTGGAGTGGGAGGGGCGGGACGAGACCCTGCCCCACCTGCTGATCGTGGGGCACCACGACACCGTCTGGCCCGCCGGCACCCTGGCGGACTGGCCGGTGACCGAGCAGGACGGGCGGCTCACCGGGCCCGGGGTGGTCGACATGAAGGGCGGACTCGCCGTCCTGGAGGGCGCCTTGGCGCTGCTCGCCGACCTGGGGCAGCGGCCGCACCGCACCGTACGGCTGGTCGTGGTGTCCGACGAGGAGGTCGGCAGTCCGGACGGGCGTGGCCTGGTCGAGCGCCAACTGCGGGGCGCGGCGGCCGTCCTGGGACTGGAGCCGCCGCATCCGGACGGCCGGTTGAAGACCGCGCGGCGCGGCAGTACCCGGGTGCGGCTCACCGTCACCGGCCGGGAGGCCCACGCGGGCAACGACGCCCACGACGGGGTGTCGGCGGTGGACGAGCTGGTCGACCAGCTGGTGCTCGTCCGCGACCTCGCGGGCCAGCCCGGTACGGAGCTCAACACCGGTCGGATCAGCGGGGGTTCACGGGCGAACGTGGTCGCCGGACGGGCCGAGGCGGAGCTCGGCCTGCGCTTCTCCACCACCGAGGCGCAGCGCCGCACGCTCGACAACCTCGCGCGGCTGACCGCGTTGCGGCCGGGCGCGCGGGTGCGGACGGAGGTGCTGTCCAGCCGGCCGGCCTGGCCCGAGCGCACCGGTAACCCACTGCTCAGGCACGTGCGTTCGCTCGCCGCGGTGCTCGGGCAGCAGCTCGACGGCGCCCCGGCCGGCGGTGCCGGGGACACCAACCTGCCCGGCTCGCGCGGTCTGCCGACGCTGGACGGGTTCGGCGCGGTCGGCGCCGGCGCCCACGCCCGGCACGAGTACATCAAGCTGGACCAGCTCGCGCCGCGGATCGCCCTGCTGGCGGCGCTGCTCGCGGTGCCGCTGCCGCGACTGCGGGACCGCGCGGAGGGGTGACCCTCGGTGGCTGACGGCTGACGGCTGACAGGTAACAGCGAACAGATAACAGCTGACAGATTTCAGATTCTGTCAGCTGTTATCTGTTGTCTGTTTTCTGTTCGCCGCCCCTCGGCCTGCCCCTCGCTCCCTGCCCCTCGCGCCCGCCCATTCGTCGGCGTCCCTTGCCATCTCTCCGTCCCGCCGCGCAGAATGGTACCGACCGAACGGTCAGTCGGTTGGCTCCCCGCCGTCCAGGCCAGGGAGCCGGGAAGCCGGAGCAGGAACACGAGAGGGGACCGTGGTGACAACAGAGGTGGAAGAGGCGGTCCCCGCGCAGACGCCGGAGGACCGGTTCGACGCGGTGATCGCCGCCGAGCAGCGGATCGAGCCCCGGGACTGGATGCCCGACGCCTACCGGGCCACCCTGATCCGCCAGATCGCCCAGCACGCCCACTCCGAGATCATCGGCATGCAGCCCGAGGGCAACTGGCTCACCCGGGCCCCCTCGCTGCGCCGCAAGGCGATCCTGCTCGCCAAGGCCCAGGACGAGGCGGGCCACGGCCTCTACCTCTACGCCGCCGCCGAGACCCTCGGAGTCGACCGTGCCGAGCTCACCGAGAAGCTGATCAGCGGCCGCCAGAAGTACTCCTCGATCTTCAACTACCCCACCCTCACCTTCGCCGACGTCGGCGTGATCGGCTGGCTGGTGGACGGCGCCGCGATCTGCAACCAGGTCCCGCTCTGCCGCTGCAGCTACGGTCCGTACGCCCGCGCGATGGTGCGGGTCTGCAAGGAGGAGTCCTTCCACCAGCGCCAGGGCTACGAGCTCCTGATGACCCTGATGCGCGGTACCGAGGGCCAGCGCCGGATGGTCCAGGACGCGGTCGACCGCTGGTGGTGGCCGTCGCTGATGATGTTCGGCCCGCCGGACGCCGACTCGCCGAACACCGCCCGCTCGATGGCCTGGCGGATCAAGCGCCACACCAACGACGAGCTCCGGCAGCGCTTCGTCGACATGACCGTCCCGCAGGCCGAGCACCTGGGCGTCACCCTCCCCGACCCCGAGCTGCGCCGGAACGAGGAGCGCGGCGGCTGGGACTTCGGCGAGCCGGACTGGTCCGAGCTGACCAGGGTCATCCGTGGGCAGGGCCCGTGCAACGCCCAGCGGGTCGACCGCCGCCGGGCCGCGCACGAGGAGGGCGCCTGGGTGCGCGAGGCGGCCGTCGCCTACGCCGCCAAGCGCGCCGCCGACGCCGGACACGCCGTCGATGCCGGACACGCCGCGGCCGCCGAGCGGCCCACCCCCGAACAGGAGAACGAGAAGTGACCGAGTCCGAGGCAGGCCCCAAGGCCGGCTGGCCGCTGTACGAGGTGTTCGTGCGCCCCCGGCGCGGCCTGAACCACGTCCACGTCGGCTCGCTGCACGCCGCCGACGACCGGATGGCGCTGCTCGCCGCCCGCGACCTGTACACCCGCCGCAACGAGGGCGTCAGCCTCTGGGTCGTCCGCTCGGACGCGATCACCGCCTCCACCCCGGACGAGCGCGACCCGTTCTTCGAGCCCAGCGGCGACAAGGTCTACCGCCACCCGACCTTCTACGACATCCCCGAGGATGTCCCGCACATCTGACGGGGGAGCCACCGTGCACGACCACACCACGTCCGCCACCGAGGACGACCACGTCTACCTCAGCCTCGCCGGGGCCACCCCCGGCCCCGAGGGCGAGGGCCGCTGGGCGTACGGGACGGGCTTCACCGACCCGCTGCTCGGCGTGGACACCGCCCTGCCCGCCGGCATGGCCGGTGCCGACCTCGCCGCCTACTGCCAGATGCTCGGCGACGACGCCCTGGTGCTCTCCCAGCGGCTGATCGAGTGGTGCACCCGGGCGCCCGAGCTGGAGGAGGAGGTCGCGCTCGCCAACCTGGGCCTGGACCTGCTCGGCCAGGCCCGGCTGCTGCTCACCCGGGCCGGCCAGGCGGACGGCTCCGGCCGCACCGAGGACGACCTGGCCTACTGGCGGGAGGACCACGAGTTCCGCAACGTCCGCCTGGTGGAGACCCCGAACGGCGACTTCGCGCACTCGATCGCCCGGCTGCTGCTGTTCGCCACCGCCCGCGGCGCGCTGTACGAGGCGCTGAGCGCCCACCCGGACCCGGTGCTGGCCGCGGTCGCGGCCCGGGGCGTCAAGGAACTCGCGTACCACCGCGAGTACGCCACGGCCTGGACGCTGCGCCTCGGCGACGGCACGCCGTACTCGGCGGAGCGGATGCAGGCCGGGCTGGACGCCGTCTGGCCGCTGCTGGAGGAGCTGTTCACCGCGCACCCCGTGGAGCTGCGGGCCGGGGTCGACCCGGCCGGTCTGCGCGAACCGGTGCTGCGCGAGCTCGCCGCCGTCCTCGCCGAGGCCGGACTGACCGTGCCGGACCTCCCGCCGCTGGCCACCGTCCTGGGCCGGGCCGGCCGCGACGGGGTGCACACCGAGGCGCTCGGCCCGCTGCTCGCCGAGCTGCAGGTGGTGGCGCGCGCCCACCCGGGGGCGACGTGGTGACGGGCACCGCGGACACCGTCCGCGAGAGGGCCTGGTCGGTGGCCGCGGCCGTCCCGGACCCGGAGCTGCCCATGCTCACCCTGGCCGACCTGGGCGTGCTCGCCGGGGTCGAGGTGGACGACGGCAGCGGTACGGTGACGGCCTGGCTGACGCCGACCTACTCGGGCTGCCCGGCCGTCGCCGAGATGGCCGCCGACGTCGACCGCCGGCTGCGCTCCGCCGGGTACCCGGACGTCCGGGTGCGGCTGCGGCTGGACCCGCCGTGGTCCACCGACCTGATCACCGCCGAGGGCCGCCGCAAGCTCGCCGAGGCGGGCATCGCCCCGCCGCGCCCGACCTCGGCCCTCATGTCCGGCCCCGGGCCGGTCCCGCTCACCCTCGGCGCCACCCGCACGGGCGCCGCGGCCCCCGTGCCCTGCCCGCACTGCGGGGGCGCCGACACGGAGGAGCTGTCCCGCTTCGGCTCCACCGCCTGCAAGGCGCTCTGGCGCTGCCGCGCCTGCCGCGAGCCGTTCGAACGCGTCAAGGAGATCTGAATGCCCGCCGCGACCCCTGTGACGGACCCCGTCCGCCCGGCCCGTCGGCCGAGCTTCCACCGGCTGCGGATCGAGCGGGTGGAGCGGCTCTGCGAGGACGCCGTGGCGGTGACCTTCGCGGTGCCGGACGCCCTTGCGGACGAGTTCGCGTTCCGCCCCGGCCAGACCCTGACCCTGCGCAAGCTGGTGGACGGCACCGACGAGCGCCGCTCGTACTCGATCTGCGCGCCCGTCGGCGGCCCGCTGCGGATCGCCGTCCGCGAGGTGCCCGGCGGGCTGTTCTCGCGCTGGCTGGTGCGCGAGGCCCGGCCCGGCGAGGAGGTCGAGGTGCTGACCCCGTCCGGCCTGTTCTCCCCCGAACTCGGCGTCCCCGCCGATCACGTGCTGCTCGCGGCGGGTTCCGGCATCACCCCGATGCTGTCGATCGCCGCCTCCGTGCTGGCCGCCGACCGCCGTTCCACCGTCACCCTGCTCTACGGCAACCGGCGCAGCGACACCGTGATGTTCGCGGACGAGCTGGCCGACCTCAAGGACCGCTACCTCGGCCGGTTCCAGCTGGTCCACGTGCTCTCCCGGGAGACCAGGGACGCCGAACTGCTCAGCGGCCGGCTGGACCCGGAGCGGGTCCGGGCGCTGCTGGCGGCGCTGGTGGACGTCGACGCCGTCGGGCACTGGTGGCTGTGCGGGCCGTTCGGCATGGTCACCGGGGCGAAGGAACTGCTCGCCGACCTGGCCGTGCCCGGGGAGCGGGTGCACCAAGAACTGTTCCACGCCGAGGACGAGCCGCTCGCCGAGCGGGACGAGGACCTGGACGGCCCCGACGGCGCGGCCGGGGCCGAGGCCGGCGAGCGCAGCGAGGTCACCGTCGTCCTCGACGGCCGCGGCAGCACCCTCACCCTCCCGCGCGACCGCTCGATCCTGGACGGAGCCCAGCGCTCCCGCCCCGACCTGCCCTTCGCCTGCAAGGGCGGGGTGTGCGGCACCTGCCGGGCCCTGGTCACCGAGGGAGAGGTGGAGATGCGCCGCAACTTCGCGCTGGAGGAGAAGGAACTGGCGGCCGGCTACGTCCTCACCTGCCAGGCCCGGCCGGTCACCGACCGGGTCACCGTCGACTACGACCGCTGACCCGGGCCGTCAGGCGGGGACGGCGGCGGGGACGGGTACGGTCCCGCGCTCGGCCGCCCCAGCCGCCCCGGCCGCCCCGACCCGATCGTCCAGGCCGACCCGACCGGCCCGCCCGGTCGGGTCCCCGAGCAGCTCGACCAGGTCGTTGACGGCGGCGCGGCCCGCCCGGTTGGCGCCGATGGTGCTGGCGGACGGCCCGTAGCCGACCAGGTGGACGCGCGGGTCGGCGGTGGCGCGGGTGCCGGTGAGCGCGATGCCGCCGCCGGGGGAGCGCAGGCCGAGCGGGGCGAGGTGGCCGACCTCGGGGCGGAAACCGGTCGCCCAGACGATCGCGTCCACTGCCAACTCCTGGTCGCCCCAGGCGACTCCGTGCTCGGTGAGCCGGTCGAACATCGGGCGGCGGTGCAGCGCCCCCAGCTCCTCGGCGCGGCGGTAGGCGACGGACGGGCCGAGGCCGGTCACGCTCACCACGCTGCGCACCGGCAGGCCCTGGCGGACCCGCTCCTCGACCTTGGCGACCACCGCGCGCCCGTACTCGGGGGTGAACGGGCCCTCGTGGAAGACGGGTTCGGAACGGGTGACCCAGACCGTCTCGCCGACCGCGGCCACCTCGGACAGCACCTGGATCGCCGAGGCGCCGCCGCCCACCACCAGGACGCGCCGGCCCGCGAACTCCTCGGGGCCGCGGTACTCGGCGTAGTGGAGCTGACGGCCCGCGAAGTGGCCGGGGTAGTGGGGGAGGAACGGGCGGGTCCAGGTGCCGGTGGCGTTGATCAGCGCGCGGGTGGACCAGGTGCCGCGGTCGGTCTCGACCAGCAGCCGGGAGTCGGGGCGCTCGGACTCGGCGCGTACGGCGCGCACCGCGACCGGGCGCACGACCGGGAGCGCGTGCCGGTTCTCGTACGCCGTGAAGTACCCCGGCACGACCTCCCGCGCGCGGGCCTCCGGGTCGGGTGCCGGGAGCTCGGCGTCCGGGAGGTCGTGGAAGCCGTGCACGGTGGCCATCCGCAGGGACGGCGAGCGGTGGGCCCAGGCGCCGCCCGGGGCGGGGTTGGCGTCGAGCACGACGAAGCCGCCGTCGACTCCCGCCCGGTAGGGGGCGAAGCCGCGGCGGCCGAGGTGGTAGGCGGCGGACAGTCCGGCCTGTCCGGCACCCACCACCAGGACGTCCACGCGCCGCGCGCCGGTTTCGTCCGTCGCCCCTGTCGCCCCTGTTGCACCTGTTGCACCGTAAACAGTCACGCACGTGAAACATCGGGGTGGCGGTGGCTGTTCCCGCGCAGCGCGGGGGCGGCGTGGGGCGGCCAGGTCCGTGGTGAGGTGCTGGGCCTCAGCCGATCGGCGAGATCACCGCGGCGGTACCGTACGCGCAGACCTCGGTGCCGACGTCCGCCGCCTCCGTCACGTCGAAGCGCATCATCAGGACGGCGTTGCCGCCGCGCGCCTTGGTCTGCTCGATCAGCCGCTGCATCGCCTCGTTGCGGCTCTCGACCAGGGTCTTCGTCAGACCCCGCAGCTCGCCGCCGATCAGCGACTTGAGCCCGGCACCGATCTGGCTGCCGATGTGGCGGCTGCGCACGGTCAGCCCGAAGACCTCGCCGATCACGTGGTCGACCCGGAAGCCGGGGATGTCGTTGGTGGTCACGACCATGACGTCGGCGTTCGGGCCCTGCCCGCCGCCGTACTCGTTGATGTCAGCCATGGGGGCCATCCTGCCGGTGTCGTGCGTCCGGGTGACAGAGGCGCGGCCGGGCGGTGGCCGAGAAGCTCTCCGGAAGCTGGTACGGACCGGTGATCGGGCGGCCGAAAAGCCGTACCGTAGCCCCATGGGCGAGCGAAGCGATCATCCGCAGGGGCCGGGCGCGGCAGAGTACTCCGGCGCGCCGGAGATCGAGGCGACGGTGGTGCTGGGCCTGCGGATCAATGACTGGCCGGCGCTGCGCGCGGCCGCGATCAGGGCCGTCGAGGAGTTGGACTTCGACGGCGTCGACCCGGCCGGCCAGCGCCGTGAACTGCTGCGCGAGGTGGCCGAGGACGCCAACGCGGCGCTCGGCGCGCTGCTCCACCCGGACCGGCTGGTGGCCGCCATTCCCGGGGTCGAGGCGATCGGCGGCACGCTGGAGATCAGCGTCACCGAGGACTTCACCCCGGACTTCGCCGAACTGTTCCCGCTGGACGGCGAGGACGAGGAGGGCGGCGCGGGCGCCGACTGGACCCTCACCCCGCGCACCGCCTGCCTGCTGCACGCCCAGCTGCTCGGCCTGGCCGATGCCGCCTACGACGACCTCGACGAGCACGGGGACGACCCGGTGGTCGACGGCGAGGACGTCGACTGGACGGTCTTCGCCCGGCTGCCGCAGCGCACTTGGCGGCTCCACCGGAACTGGCGGCGCACCATGGCGCGGGCCTTCGACGACCTGGCCGACGACCTCGCGCTCGGCGAATGGCCGCTGCCGCGCTGCCTCGCCGATGAGATCGCGCTGCGGATGGCCCTGGTGGACGCCCGGACGCTGCTGGGCTCCCAGCCCGAGTCGGTGGCCGACATGATGGGCGACCTGCCCGCCGACCTGTACGACTACGACTGGGACGGCTGCCACGACGAACTGTTCGGCGTCTTCGGGCCGGACGACGGCGACCCGGAGCTCGGCGCGGAGCAGCGCACCGAACTGCTGCTGGCCGCGACGCACCCCGAGGGCTGGTTCCTGATGTACGAGGACGCCGAGGAGCGGGACCCGCAGCGCGGCTACCGGCGCTGAGCGGGCGGCCGGGCCTGTCCGGCGGACCTTGCCGGGCGGGATGCGTCGGACCGGCCCTAGGCTGCGGGCATGTCCGATGTGTCTGATGTGTCTGATGTGTTTGGGGTGTCCGGTGTGCGCGGCGCGTCCTCGGCGGAGTCGGGTCCGGACGAGTCCGCGCTCGGCCGGATCGCGCTTGGATTGGACGGCGTGCGGGCGGCGCAGCGCGGGCGGACCGCCGAGGCGCGGGCCAGCTTCGAGGCCCTCTGGGAGGAACTGGGCGAGCGGGACGTCTTCCACCGCTGCGTCCTGGCGCACTATCTGGCCGACCTCCAGGACGACCCCCGGGCCGAACTGGAGTGGGACCGGCGGGCCCTCGCGGCCGCCGACTCGCTGACCGCCGAGCGCGCCCGGACCTACGACTCCGCGCTCCAGGTACGGGCCTTCTATCCGTCGCTGCACCTCAACCTGGCCTCCGACCACCTCAAGCTCGGGGAGCCCGACCTCGCGCGCGAACAGCTGGAACGGGCGGTCCGGAGCCTGGACGCCCTGCCGGAGGACGCCTACAGCGCCGGGATCCGGACGGCGGTGGACGAACTGCGGCAGCGACTGCGCTGAATCCGGCCGGTCGGCCGGCCGGCTCGGGGCGCGCTCCGCGGGCACGGGGGCGGGCCGGGGCGGTGGTGGCGGGGCTGGCATGCTGGACGGGTGACTTCTCCGTTCGATGACCCGGCCCCCGCTCCCGCCCCCGGCGACGCTCCCGACCCCGAGGACCGCGACGCGCGGCCGCAGTACGTGCTGCCGCTGCTGGTCCGACTGGAGAAGGCCACGCCGCCCGGGCGCACGGACGCGCTGGAGACCTCGGCGCGGGCGGTGCTGACCCTGCTCGCCGACCCCCGGGTGACCGAGGTGGACGGGGAGTGGGCGGAGCGGGTCGCGGCCTGGGAGGACGCCCGGATCCGCAAGGTGGTCCGGCGGGCCCGGGGCGGGGAGTGGCGCCGGGCCGGGGAGCTGCCCGGCATCACGGTGCGGGGGCGGGAGGCCGAGGTGCGGGTGTTCCCGCCGGTCCCGCTGGACGGCTGGCCGAAGGACCTCGCGAAGTTGCAGGTCTCCGGTACGGAGCTGGAGGAGACCGCCGAGGTCGGCGCGCCCGCGCCGGGGCTGCCGGTGCTGTGGGTCAACCCGGAGCTGGAGATGAGCGCGGGCAAGACCATGGCCCAGACCGGCCACGCGGCGCAGCTCGCCTGGTGGCGGCTGGACGAGGCGCAGCGCAAGGAGTGGGCGGAGTCGGGCTTCGCGCTCGCCGTCCGCACGGCGGAGCCGGGGGCGTGGGAGGAACTGGTCCGCAGCGAACTGCCGGTGGTCCGGGACGCGGGCTTCACGGAGATCGCCCCCGGGCCGACCGTCGTTTTCGAAGGCGGCGAGCGCTACTGCCCCACCCTGCGCTTTCGGCGCCCGTGAACGCGGCACGCTGACCCCGCCACGGGATGTCGTCACCCGGGGTACCGAGTCCGGGGCACCGAGCCCGGGAGACGAATCCGGGGAACAGAGCCCGGGAGACCGAATCCGGGGAACCGGTACCGGGATCAGGCCGTGACGAGTTCCTTCCCGCGGTCCGGCGTCCTGGCCTTGGGCTTCCGGTTCGGCAGCGAGAGCCGGAAGACCTTGTGCCACGCGGAGAACACCTGCTTGGGCAGCGGCCCGGTGACGTACTCCAGCTCGTACTTCTCGAACAGGGCGCGCACCTTCACCGCGACCTCGGCGTACCGGTTGCTCGGCAGGTCGGGGAACAGGTGGTGCTCGATCTGGTGGGACAGGTTGCCGCTCATGAAGTGCATGGCCCTGCTGCCGCTGATGTTCGCCGAGCCCATCATCTGGCGCAGGTACCACTGGCCGCGCGTCTCGCCGTTGATCGACTGCCGCTCGAAGACCTGTACGCCCTCGGGGAAGTGCCCGCACATGATCACCGAGTGGGTCCAGATGTTGCGGACCAGGTTCGCGGTGAACGTGGCGGCGAGCGTGGTGAGGAACGACGGGCCCGACAGCAGCGGGTGGATCACGTAGTCCTTGAGCACCTGCTTGCGGATCTTGCGGCCCACGGCCCTGGCCCGCGCGCGGAACTCCGGGTTCCTGCGGCGGTCCTTGCGCAGGTTCTTGCCGAGCTCCAGGTCGTACGCCGCGATGCCGTACTCGAAGAAGCAGGCGTTGACGAGGTTCCACAGCGGCTGGCCGAGGTGGAACGGGTGCCACTTCTGGTCCTCGTCGACGCGCATGATGCCGTAGCCGAGGTCGTTGTCCTTGCCGATCACGTTGGTGTACGTGTGGTGCAGCTCGTTGTGCGAGTGCTTCCACTGGTCGGACGGCGAGACGTGGTCCCACTCCCAGGTGGTGGAGTGGATCTTCGGGTCCCGCATCCAGTCCCACTGGCCGTGCAGGACGTTGTGGCCGATCTCCATGTTGTCCATGATCTTCGCCACCGACAGGCCGGCGGTGCCCAGCACCCACGCTGGCGGGAAGATCGAGAACAGCAGCACGCCCCTGCTGGCCAGTTCGAGCTTGCGCTGCGTCGAGATGACCTTGCGGATGTAGGCGGCGTCCTTCTCGCCGCGGTCGGCGATCACCTCGTCGCGGATCGCGTCCAGCTCGCGGCCGAGCTCCTCGATCTGCTCCGCCGTCAGGTGGGCGGTGGGGTCGATGGCGGTCAAGGTGCGTCTACCGTTCGATGTCGCAGGGGCCCGCCGCGGCGGACACGCAGGTCTGGATGAGGACGCCCGGTTCGGCCTCGGTGATCTCGCCGGTGCGCAGGTCGCGGACGGCGCCCGCCTTGAGCGGCGTGACGCAGCCGAAGCAGATGCCCATGCGGCACCCGGAGGGCATGAGCACACCGGCCTCCTCGCCGACGTCCAGCAGCGGCGTGGCGCCGTCCGCCTCGACGGTCCTGCCGGTGGTGCTGAACGTGACCTCGCCACCGCCACCGCCACCGTTGCCGCCGCCGCCGTCGCCGTCGAGGGCGATGCGGGGGCGGAAGCGTTCGGTGTGCAGGCGCTCCCGGACGCCCTGCTCGCTCCAGTGCCGTTCCGCGGCGTCGAGCAGGCCCGCGGGGCCGCAGGCCCAGGTCTCGCGCTCGGCCCAGTCGGGCACGAGCTCACCGAGACGGGCGATGTCGAGTGTGCCGTCCGTGGCGGTGTGCACCTCGGTGAGGCGCAGCTTCCCGTCCGCGACCAGGCCGTGCAGTTCGTCGCGGAAGATCACGTCCTGCGGCCGCGGCGCGCAGTGGACCATGACGACGTCGTCCAGCTCGATGTCGCGCAGCATGCCCATCACGGGCGTGATGCCGCTGCCGGCCGTCAGGTAGAGCACCTTGGCGGGCCTGGTGGGCGGCAGGACGAAGTCACCGGTCGGCTGGTCGAGCTGGACCAGCGTGCCCGGTGCCACCCCGCGGACCAGGTGGTTGCTGACCTTGCCGTCCGGGATCGCCTTCACGGTGATCGTGATGCGGCCGTCCCGGCGGTTCGTCGGTGAGGTGACGGAGTAGGCCCGCCACAGGCGCCTCCCGTCGACGTCGACCCCGATCCGCACGTACTGACCGGCCGTGTGGCCGCGCCAGCCCCGGCCCGGCCTGATCACGACGGTCGCGGCGTCACCCGTCTCGGGGTGCACGGCCTCGATGCGCCCCCGCAGGTCGGCGCCCGCCCGCAGCGGGCTGACCAGGTCGAGGTAGTCCGACGGCAGCAGGGGCGTCGTGACCATCTCCAGCAGTTTCCAGGCCCTGCTGCGGAGGGCTGCACTCGTCATGACTCCAGCTTGCTGCGCCCGAGGCGTAAAGTCCTGACCGCAGGACGTAAATCTGGCCGGTAGAATTGTTCGTAGGGAACAAGAACATGAGCCATGCCATCCGGAGGGCCAGCGAGCTGGCCCTGGACGGGACGACGGTCGCCGCGCTCCGGGCCGCGCTGACGGCCACCGCCGACGAGGTCGTCCAGGCGATCATCGACGAGGTCCCTCCGTACGCCAACGCCCTCTCGGGCCGCATGGGCGGCACCATCCGCCGGGCCGTCCGCACCGCCCTGGGGCACTACCTGGACCTCGCGAGCGGGAACGCCACGGGCGGCGACGCCGGTGACGCGGCCTACGAGCTGGGCCGCGGCGAGGTGCGCGACGGCCGTTCGATGGACGCCCTGCTCAGCGCCTACCGCGTCGGCGCCCGGGTGGCCTGGCGGTGCCTGGCGGCGGGTGCCGTACCCGCGGGTCTGCCCGCCGCCGAGGTCGCCAAGTTCGCCGAACTGACCTTCGCCTACATCGACGAGCTCTCCGCCGCGAGCGCCGCGGGCCACGCCGACGAACTGGCCGCCCGGGGCCGGGCCCAGGAGCGCCACCTGGAACACCTGGCCCGCGACCTCCTCGCCGGCGCGAGCCCGGACGTGCTGCTGGCCGCCGTTCAACGGGCCGGGTGGCAGCCTCCGGGTTCGCTGACCGCGGTCCTGCTGCCCGCCGCACAGGCCCGGCCCGCCTACCGCACGCTCGACCCGGGCACCCTCGTCCTCGACGATCTGCCCGATGCCACCGGAGTGCTGCTCGTCCCCGACGCCGACCGGTCGCACCTCCTGCGGCAGTTGGCCGACCGCACCGCCGTGGTCGGCCCGGCCCGGCCCTGGATCCGTGCGTCCGCCTCGTACGCCCGAGCCGTGCGCGCGCGCTCCCTCTCCGCCGACATCCGCGACACCGAGGACCACCTGCCCGAACTGGTGCTGAGCGCCGACGCGGACGCGTTCGCGGACCTACGTGCCCGGGCCCTCGCGCCGTTGCGGCCCCTGCCCGCCGCGACCGCACGGCGGTTGGAGGAGACGCTGCGGGCGTGGCTGCTGCACCAGGGCAGGCGGGACGAGGTGGCGGCGGTGCTGTTCGTCCATCCTCAGACGGTCCGGTACCGGATGTCGCAGCTGCGGGAGCTGTTCCCGGATCTTGCGTCACCGGACCGGGTCCTCGAACTGACCCTGGCGTTGGGCCTGCGGGTCGGCTGACACCCACTTGGACCACAACGGCACGCGGGAGAACGGCGGTTGCGCGGCACGGGGAGTCCCGGTCGCGGGCCGTCCGGGCGGCGGCGGCCGGGAGCGGGCAGCACGAGCCCGCCATCCGAGATCACATCTGCAGTCACTTGATCACTTTCAGCGGGCATGTTCTCCTAGCGGAGGCCTTCCGGAACCACCCGGTACGGTCGCCGTGTTCTTTCTTTGGGGGAGGGGGAGCCGATGAGGCATGCCCAAAACGGGGCGGACGTCGACGAGGTCCGGCACCTGCACACGCTCGGTCCGAGCGGCACCAATCTGCAAGCAGCGTCCCACGAGTGGCTGCGCCGCCGGGGAGTCCGGGGGACGGTGGAGCTGCACTCGTCCATCGAGTCCGCGCTCGACGCCGTACCGGACGACGGACGGCACGCGCTGGTCGCCTGCGCGGTCTACCCGGCGCTGCACACCCTGGTGTTCGGGAACCTGCACCGCCTGCACATGGTCGACAGCTTCATCATGCCGACGCACAACATGGTGCTCGCCACCAACGGGGTCGACGCGCCCGCCACCGTCGCCTCGCACCCGGCGCCGACGGGTCTCGTGCCCGACGGCACGGAGATCCGGGAGGTCCTGAGCAACTCCCGGGCGGCCATCGAGTGCGCCGAGGGCCGCGTGGAGGGCTGCATCACCACCATCGTCGCGGCAGAGGACCAAGGGCTGCGCGTGGTGCGGGACTTCGGCCCCGTACCCATGGTGTTCACGGTCCATCAGGTGCTGGCGGTCGGTGCCGGGGACGAGCGGCGGATCCCGGTGGGAGCGGCCCTGTGACCACCGCGACCGCACCCGTCCCCGCGAACCTGCTCGCCGACGCCGACGAACTGGCCGGCTCCCTCATCCCGGAGGTCGACAGCTTCCGGGCGCGTCAGGCGGACGACGGCACCGTCCCCGACGCGACCGCGGAGGACCGCGCGCTGCTCGGCCGCATCCGCGACGAGGCCTGCGCCTGGTACGCGCGGCGCGGACAGGACGACCAGGCGGCCGCGCTGGCCGCCGACGTCGACGGCTGGCTCGCGGCCGGCCTCGACACCAAGCCGCACTTCGCCCGCTCGCGGGACGCCCTGCGGGTGCCCGAGGACGGTTCGGCCGTCTTCTTCCTCGCACCGCTGCAGAGCACCAACAGCGCGCCGCCCGTGGGGAAGCGGCTGGACTGCTTCTTCGCGCTGCGCAAGGAGCCCGCCGCGCTGCCGGAGCTGGCAGGGTCGTACCCGCATCCCAAGAACAACTGTCAGTCGCTCATCCTGATCACCGGCAGCGCGGGCTTCCGGCAGGGCAACTGCCTGGTGTTCTTCCCGGAGAACGTGGCCGCTCACGACAAGATCACCGAGCAGCCGTACGCCATGTTCTTCTACAACAAGATGCGGAAGATCCACGAGACCTACGCGCTCCGCGGCGCGGAGGCCGTCCTGACCCCGGAGTCCCTGCCCCGCGCGTCCACGGGCCTGGACGCCGACGTGTGCTTCGAGGCCCGCGCCATCTGGGGCTACCTGCACGACTCGATGCACTACCAGGGCCTCTGGCCGTTCGACCAGCACATCTCGCTGAAGATGAACTGGTTCGTCGGCCTGCTGGAGGAGATCAAGGTCGACGCCAAGACCGTGCTGGCCTGCGCGGACAGCGGTGTCGTCCCGTTCGCGGCGGAACAGGTCGACATGATCCTGCTGGAGCGGGTCTTCCGCTACCCGCAGGCGGACGACGCCACCCGCAACTTCGACTCCGGCACCGGGGTGTTCATCTACTCCTGGCTGCGCGAGCACGGTGCGCTGGCCGGCTCCCCGGACGACGGCGGGCTGCTGCACTTCGACCGGGCCAAGGCCCTCGACGCGCTGCGGGAATTCGTCGCCACGGTCGAGGAGTTGGAGGCCGCTGTCACGACCGACGACGAGTACCGCTCGGCGGCCAAGGAGCTGGTCCGCAGGTACCTTCCCGAGCCCGAGTCGGTCGCGGCTGGTGTCGCCGCTGGTGTCGCTGCCGGTGTCGCTGCTGGTGGGGCACGGCAGCGGTACGCCTTCACCGAGGACCAGCGGGTCCTGCTGCGCGCCAAGCAGGGGCTGGACCGGATGCCTGCCTTGGAGTTCGAGCGGGCGGAATGGTGACGGGCGCGCCCCTGCGCCCCCGCCGGGGCGGACACCTCGTGGTGCCCGCCCTCTCGGCACTGATGATCGCCCTGCTGGCCGCCGGCTGGCTGCTCGCCGGGCGGCTGGTCGACGGCGTTCCCCCACTGGCGGTGGCGGCCGGGCGGACGGCGGCCAGCTTCGTGGTCATCACCGTCATCGCCCTGCTGTACCCGCGGTCGCGGTCCGACGTCCGGGCCGCGACCGCCCGTCGCGGAACCGTCGTGCTCCTGGCCTTCCTCGGCTTCTTCGCGTACTACTCCGGAACGCTGCTCGGGACCGGCTTCATCGGAGCCTCCCGGGTCGGCCTGATTGTCTCCCTGCTGCCGTGCATCACCTTCGTGATCGGGGTCGCCGCCTTTCGCGAGCCCTCCTCGCCGCGCAAGGTCCTGGGCACGGTGCTGGCCGTCGTCGCGGCCTGCGGGTACGCCCTCGCCGACGGCTCCGCGGCCGTCGGCGCGGGCTCAGGGGCCGGCGGCGGCGCCCTCGCGGGCGGGAGCCTGCTGGCGCTCGGCGGCACCTTCACGTACGCGGTGTACGGCTACGTCTACCGGCGGCGGATGGCGGACCTGACCCCGGTCGCGGCCCTGCCCGCCGTCACCGGGGCGGGCACGGTCATGCTGGGGCTGGCGGTCGCCCTGTTCGTCCCGCTCGGCGGCGTCTCCCCGGCCGACTGGGGCGGCATCGCGGTCCTCGGCGCGGTCCTCACCGCCCCGGTCTTCCTCATCTCGCACGAACTCATCCTGCGCAAGGGGCCGTTGTTCACCTCCGCGCTCGCGCTCGTGGTGCCGTTCCTGGTGCGCCTGGGGGAGTGGGCCCTGGGCCGGGAGGCCGCGCCCGGACCGCTCGTGATCCTGCTGCTCCTGCTGTGCGGGGGCGGCGTGTGGCTCACCATCGGCGGTGCCCGCCCGGCCGGGCGCGCCGCGGCCGAGGTGGTCGAGGTGGTCGAGGTGGACCCTGCGGCGGAGGCGGCCCCCGCAGCCGCCGCGGCCCCGGACGGGACGCACTCCGGGCAGGGGACCGAAGTGCCCGCCCGGCAGGGGACCTCGTGACGGCGAAGGACCTCGTGACGGCAGAACACCTCGTGGCGGCAGAACGCCTCGTGACCGCAAAGGACCCCGTGATGACAGCGGACAGCCCCAGGCCCACCCTCGTACTGGTCTACCAGCGCACCTCGCTCCCCTGGGTCTTCGAGAGCGCCGAACGGGCCGGGATCGACCTCGTGCTGGTGCCCCGGCCCGACGAAGCGGTGTCCGCGGACCGGTTGCCGCCGGCCGTGGTCGACCTCCTGCGGCTGGACGTCGAAGGCGACCCGGCCGGTGCACTGGACGCCCTGCGGCGACGGCACGAGGCGAACGCCTTCCAGGGCGTCGTCACCCTCTACGACCCCGCCGTGCCGTTCGTCGCCGAAGCCGCCGAGCTGCTCGGACTCCCCGGAATCGGCCGCGACGCGGCGCTCGGCGCGCAGGACAAGCGCGTCATGAGGGAGCGTCTGGCCGCTGCCGGGCTCAACGTGCCGGGCTTCGTCCGGCTGGACGACCCGGCCGACTGGGAGAAGGCGGCGCGCCTGGCCTTCCCCGTCGTGGTGAAGCCCGCTCACGGCTTCTCCAGCCTCGGCGTCACCAAGGCGGAGACCCCGCAGAGCCTCAAGAGCGTCGTGGACGAGGTGTGGCAGACCTCCGCGAACAAGCTCGGCCGCACGGACGGCCTGGTGGTCGAGGAGTACCTGGACGGCCCCGAGTTCGCCGTCGAGTCCCTCGCCCACGGCGGAGACGTGCGGGTCCTGGCCATCGGCTACAAGGGCGACCCCCAGGGGCCGCACTTCGAGGAGGGCGTCTACCGGGCACCGGCCACCCTGCCCGACGCCGTGCAGGAGTCCGTCCGGCGCGAGGTGGTCGCCGCGCACCGGGCCCTCGGCATCACCGACGGGCCCACCCACACGGAACTGCGCCTGCGCGGCGGCGAGACGCCGTACCTGCTGGAGATGGGAGCCCGGATCGGGGGCTCCGGGGTGTCCCACTACATCGCCTCCGGGGTGACCGGCATCGACTTCGCCGCCCAGGCACTGCGGATCGCCGCCGGCACCGCCACCGAACCCCTGGGCTCCGGCCCGTCGCCGACACCCGTGGCGGCCGCGGCCAACTACATCGTCCCCTGCGGCGGTTCCGGACGGATCACCGCGATCCACGGCCTGGCCGAACTGCGCGACGACCCCAGGGTCGACCACGTCGTGCAGATGCTCTTCCCCGGGGACGTCGTGCGGCCCTACCCGGATTTCACCGGCTACCCGGCGTTCGTGCTGTCCCGCCACGCGGACACCGCCGAGGCCGAGGAGTTCCACCGGTTCCTGGAACAGTCCATCCGCATCGACTACACCGATGACACCGACGACACCGATGACACCGTCGACACCGACGACACCGACCACGAGGGGCAGGCGTGACCACCGTTCCGTTCGACGACCGCGACGGCGTGATCTGGCTGGACGGGGCGTTCGTGCCGTGGCGCGACGCCCAACTGCACGTCCTCTCCCACGGCCTGCACTACGGCGGCGGCATCTTCGAGGGCATCCGCGTGTACGACGGGCGGCCGTTCAAGTCCGCCGAGCACTTCGAGCGCCTCCACACCTCGGCGGGGGAGCTGAACTTCCGTATCCCCTTCACCCCTGCGGAACTCGACGCCGCGATGCAGGAGACCATCCGGCACCAGGGGATCGTCGACGGGTACGTCAGGCCGGTGGCCTGGCGGGGCAGCGAGCAGATCAGCGTGTCCGGGGCGGGGACGTCCGTCCACGTCGCGATCGCCGCCTGGGAGTGGCCGCACGTGTTCTCCGGCGACGCGCAGAGCCGCGGCATTCGGCTGCGCACGTCCCGGTGGCGGCGGCCGTCCCCCGACACCGCGCCGGTACGGGCGAAGGCGGCGTCGCTGTACAACATCTGCACCCTCGCCCGCGACGAGGCGGAGGCGGCCGGATGCGACGACGCCCTGCTCCTGGACCACCGCGGGTACCTGGCGGAGGCCACCGGAGCCAACCTCTTCCTGGTGATCGACGGGGCCCTGCACACGCCGACCGCGGACACCTTCCTCGACGGCATCACCCGGCAGACCGTCCTGGCCCTCGCCCGGGAGCTGGGGATCCCCGTCCACGAGAGGCACATCCAGCCCGAGGAACTGCCGGGCGCCGACGAGGTCTTCCTCACCGGCACGGCCTACGAGGTGCAGCCGGTGTCCGGCGTGGACGGCCACTCCTTCGAGGTCGGCAGCATCACCACGACCCTGTCCAAGGCGTACGCCGGGCTGACCCGCCCGGGCGCGGGGTGACGGGGTGGCGGGGTGGCGGGGTGACGGTTCGGCGGGCGACTGACCGGGAACAGGCGACGGCGAACAGATGACAGAAAACAGATAACAGCGAACAGACTTCGAAATCTGTTCGCTGTTATCTGTCATCTGTTTTCTGTCACTTGTCAGCTGTCACGGGTCGGCTCTCGGCGGTCACCCGCCCGAGGCCTGGTGCCGCCGCATCGCCCGTAGCCCGCCGTAGACGGCCGCGGCCGTCCAGAGCGCCATGATCAGCAGTCCGGTCCAGTGTCCGTAGTGGATGCCGGGTTCGGTCCGGGTGCGCATCGCGTACAGGCCACCCCGGTCGGGCAGGAACTGTCCGACCTCGCGGACGCCGGGGATCGCGCCCAGCCAGGTGGTGCCGAGGAACACCATCGGGGTGAGCAGGCCGAGCGCCGCGCTGAAGTTGCCCAGCATCGCGGTCAGTCCGAGGCAGAGCAGCACCATCAGCGGGTGGTAGAGCACCCCCGCCACGAAGCTGCGGGTCAGGCCCGGGGTCGACAGGTCCAGGTCCGCGGTGGCGCGGACGGCGAGGAAGCAACTCGTCGTCGAGACCAGGCCGAGCAGCAGGCCCAGCCCGGCGCCGAGCGCGAGCTTGGCGCCGTACAGCCGGCCGCGTCGGGGCACCGCCGTGAGCGAGGTGCCGAGCATCCGGGTGTTGAACTCCTGCCCGATCAGCAGGATTCCGAGGCAGGCCACGGCGACGTGGCCGAACAGCAGCCCGAAGTAGATCATGTCGGCCGGGTCCTTGCCGGAGCCCGGTGCCGGGGGGCCCTCGCTGGCGCCGACGGCCGCGGTGATGCCGACGGTCAGTGCCAGGGCGGTGAGCGGTGCCGCCCACTGCGAGGGCAGGGTGGTGAACTTGATGCGTTCGGCCCGTAGGGCGTTGCCGAAGGCCATCGCCGTCTCTCTTTCGTCCAGGGGTACTCGGGGCGGTGCCGGGTCCGCGGCCGGTACGCGGTTTCGCGGCCGGTGCCCGGTTCAGTGGCCGGTGCGTTGCAGGGACCGCAGTCCGCCGTACGCCGCCAGGGCCGTCCAGAGCGCCATGACGATCAGCCCGGTCCAGTGCCCGTACCCGGTCTGCGGGTCGTCGGCGTAGCGCAGCGCGTACTGGCCGGCCCGGTCGGGCAGGAACTGGACGACGTTCCGTACCCCCGGCACCCCGGAGAGCAGGGGCGAGAGCAGGAAGACGGTCGGGGTCAGCAGGCCCAAGGCGGCCGTGAGGTTGCCGAGTTGAGCGGTCACCCCGAGGCAGAGCACCACCAGCAGCGCCGGGTAGAGCACTCCGGCTGTGGCCGCGCGGGCGAAGCCCGGTCCGTGCCACTCGGCGGGGACGGTGGCCGCGTACCCGGCGAAGGCGCCCGCGGTGCCGACCGCGCCCACGCCGAGGCCGACCAGGGCGCCCAACGCCAGCTTGGCGCCGTACAGTCGGCCGCGTCGGGGGACGGCGGCGAGCGAGACGTCGAGCATCCGGGTGTTGAACTCCTGGCCCATCAGCAGGACTCCGAAGGAGACCAGCGCGGCCTGGCCGAAGTTGAGCCCGTAGAAGATGCCGACGCCCGGGTCGTCGGTGATGTTGTGGTCGGTGTCGCCGAGCGCCGCGCCGACGGCCGTGGTGACACCGGCGGTGAGCAGGACGGCGATCAGCGGCGGGAGCCAGAGCGAGCGGAGGGTGGTGAGCTTGATCCGCTCGGCGCGCAGGGCGGTGAGGTTCATGCGGAGGCCTCCGCGCGGTACTCGACGCTGTCGGCGGTCATCCGCATGAACGCCTCCTCCAGGGAGTCCTGTTGGACCGCGATCTCGTACAGCACCACGCCGTTGGCGGCGGCGAGCGCCGCGATCCGCTCGGGCTCGGCGCCGGTCACCTCCCAGGCCCCGTCGGCGACTTCGGTCGCGTCGAGGCCGTGGTCGCCGGTGCCGAACAGGGCGGCCAGCTTGGTCGGGTCGACGGCCCGCACCCGGATCCGGGGCCGGCCGTGGCGGTCGATGAACTCGGCGGTGGCGGCGTCCGCGAGCAGCCGGCCGCGCCCGATCACCACCAAGTGGTCAGCGGTGAGTGCCATTTCGGTCATCAGGTGGGAGGAGACCAGCACCGCCCGGCCCTCGGCGGCCAGGTCGCGCAGCAGGGTGCGGATCCAGCGGATGCCCTCCGGGTCCAGGCCGTTGACCGGCTCGTCCAGCAGCAGCACCGGCGGATCGCCGAGCAGCGCGGCGGCCACCCCGAGGCGCTGGCGCATGCCGAGCGAGAAGCCCCGGACCCGCCGCCGCGCGGCCTCGGCCAGCCCGACCTGGGCGAGCACCTCGCCGACCCGTCGCTCCGACAGGCCGTTGCTCGCGGCGAGCCAGCGCAGGTGGCCCTGCGCCGTGCGGCCGCCGTGCAGCGCCTGGGCGTCCAGCAGCGCCCCCACCTGCCGCAGTGGCTGGGCGAGTTCGGCGTACGGGCGGCCGCCGACCAGGGCGCGCCCGGCGGTGGGGCGGTCCAGGCCGAGGATCAGTCGCATGGTGGTGCTCTTCCCGGCGCCGTTCGGGCCGAGGAAGCCGGTCACCACGCCGGGCCGGACCTCGAAGGACAACTCGTCGACGACCCGTCGTCCGTCGTACTCCTTGGTCAGGCCCTGGATCTCGATCACGGCCGTCTCCCTCCTCGCAGGTACTCACCGTCGCTCTCCCCGGACGGTGGTTCCATTCGACCGGAGGGGTGGTCCGGGCGGATCCCGCCGCGGCGGGGATCCGCCTCCCTCCCGGGAGGGAGGGGCGCGGCGGCCCCGCGGGGGAGTCGGGACGGCCGCCGGGCTGGCAGGATGGCCGGATGCCACGAACGACCGCGTCCCGGTTCAGGGACGGAGCGACCGCGATCCTCGCCCCGCTGGTGGCCGGCGTCACGTACGCCCGGCTGTTGCACCTGCTGGTCGGGTGGATCTTCGCGGGCGTCGTCCTGCTGGTCTACCCGGGGACCTACCACAGGAGCCTCGGCGCGATCGTGCTGCAGGCCACGGCGACGGACGTGGTGCTGCTGGCGCTGATCGCGCTCGTCCCGGCGGCGCGGCGGGCCGAGGGCGTGCAGGCCCGGCTGCTGCTGGTGCCCGACCGCGAGGAGGACATCGGGGTCGAGCCCTCCGGCAGCTGGGCCGACCGGCGGCGGATGGCCGGCTGGCTGATCGGCCGGGTGGCGCTCGGCTCGGCCATCGGCTTCGTGACGGTCTTCGGGCTCACCGGTGCGTACGGCCTGCTGACCGGTCCGGGCGCCGCCCGGTACCTGCTGTCCGCGCCGCTGGTGGTGCTCGGCTACGGTTGGCTGGTCATCGGCGCCGGCCGCCTCCAACTGGCCATGGCCGAAAGGTTGTTGGGGCCGTCCCCGGCGGAGCGGCTGGCCGAGGCCGAACTGCGGGCCGAGCGGCTGCTGGAGCGCAACCGGCTGGCCCGCGAGCTGCACGACTCCATCGGCCACGCCCTGACGGTGACGGTCCTCCAGGCGGGTGCGGCGCGCGAGGTCGGGGACCCGGCCTTCGTCGCCAAGGCGCTGGAAGTCATCGAGGAGACCGGCCGGCGGGCGATGGAGGACCTCGAACGCACCCTGGTGCTGCTGCGCGAGACACCGGCGGGCGGCGGTACGGCGGGGGGAGGCGTGGCCGGGCAGGGGGCGGCCGGGCACGGGACGGCCACCGAGCAGCCGGGCATCGACCAGCTGTCCGCGCTGTTCGACACCGCCCGCGCGGCGGGCAGTCCGGTCGACGCGCGGATCGACGTGCCGCCCGGCGTGCTGCCCGGGGTGCTCTCGCGCGAGTCCTACCGGATCGTCCAGGAGGGCGTCACCAACGCGCTCAAGTACGCACCCGGTGAGCCCGTCGGCGTCCGGATCGCCGTCCGGGACGGGAGCTTGGAGCTGCGCTGTGCCAACCGGCTGGCGGCGCCGGGCCGGGGCGGCCCCGGCCGGGTCGGCTCGCGCAAGGGCGGCAAGGGGCTGCGCGGCATCCGGGAGCGGGCCACCCTGCTCGGCGGGGAGGCCACGGTCGGGGCGGGCGGCGAGGGGGGAGCGGAGTGGGTGCTCGACGTCCGGCTGCCCCTACGCTTGGGCTCGTGACGAACGATCTTGCGGGCGGAGGCGTCGGTGCCGGAGTCGGAGTCGGAGCCGGAGCCGGTACCGGTGCCGGTGCTGGTGCGGCTGCCGGTGCGGCGGGGATGACCGACGTCCTGCTCGCCGACGACGAGGGACTGGTCCGGGCCGGGCTGCGGGCGGTCCTGGAGGCCCAGGGCGACCTGCGGGTCGTCGGGGAGGCGGGCGACGGCGCGGAGGCGGTGGTCCTGGCCCGCGCGCTGCGCCCGCGGGTGGTGCTGATGGACGTCCGGATGCCCGTCATGGACGGCCTGGCGGCCACCCGCGAACTGCTGCGCCCCGGCCCGCCGGGGGAGTTGCCGCCGCGGATCCTGGTCGTCACCACCTTCGAGAACGACGACTACGTCTACCAGGCGCTGCGCGCGGGCGCGGACGGCTTCCTGCTCAAGCGCAGCCGCCCGGCCGAGATCGTCCACGCGGTACGGCTGGCGGCGGCCGGCGAGTCGCTGCTCTTCCCGGCCGCGATCCGGCGACTGGCCGCCGGGCACGGCAACCCCGCCGCCCGCGCCGCCATGGACCGCGCGGCGCTGACCGGGCGCGAGGCCGAGGTGCTGCGGATGATGGCGCGCGGGCTCAGCAACGGCGAGATCGCCGAGCAGCTGGTGCTCGGGGTGCAGACGGTGAAGACGCACGTCAGCAGCGTGCTGGCGAAGCTCGGCGCGCGGGACCGTACCCAGGCGGTGATCGCCGCGTACGAGTCGGGGTTCGTCGAGCCGTCGGAGTAGCGCCGCCCGGCGGGGCGGCCCGGCGCGGTGGAGCGCGCCTCGGGGCAGGGTCGGGTCAGGTCGGGTCAGGTCGGGTCAGGCCGGGTAGGCGTGGGTCTGGGCGGCCTTGACCGAGGCCCAGACCGGTGTCCCCGGGGCCAGCCCCAGTTCGGCGACGGCGGCCGGGGTGAGGTCGGCGGCCATCGGCAGGGCGCCGGAGAGTTCGGCGCGCACCTGGTCGCCGTGCAGGTCCAGGCCGGTGACCTCGGCCTGCCACAGGTTGCGGGCGCTGGACTGCGGCCGCTCCCGGTAGAGGGTGACGGCGGAGGGCGGGAAGGCCACGAAGGCCGGTCCGGACAGCTCCTCGGCGCTGGTCAGGACGGTGCCGTCCGGGAGGGTGACCGAGGTGCCCTCGGCCCGTCCCTGGTACAGGTTGAGGCCGACCAGGCGGGCGATGTAGTCGGTGCGCGGACGCCGGGCGACCTCCGCCGGGCTGCCGGACTGCACCTCGCGGCCGTCCTCGATCACCACCAGCCGGTCGGCCAGCACCATCGCGTCCAGCGGGTCGTGCGTCACCAGCACCGCCACGGCCTCGAACTCGGCCAGGTGGCGGCGCAGTTGGGACCGCACGTCGAGCCGGGTGCGGGCGTCCAGGGCGGCCAGCGGCTCGTCCAGCAGGAGCAGCCGGGGGCGGACGGCCAGGGCCCGGGCCAGCGCCACCCGCTGGGCCTGGCCGCCGGAGAGCCGGCCGGGGCGCACCGAGGCGTGGTCCGTCAGGCCCATCCGCTCCAGCCAGGCCGCCGCCTCGGCCCTGGCCTCGCGCTTGGGGCGGCCCTGGCAGCGCGGACCGAAGGCGACGTTGTCGAGCGCGCTCAGGTGCGGGAACAGCAGGTAGTCCTGGAACACCACGCCGACCGGCCGCTGCTCGGCGGGGGTGTGCAGGCGCCGGGCCGGTTCCTCCAGGACGTGGCCGTCCAGGCGCAGGTGGCCGCCGGTGAGCGGGAGCAGGCCGGCGAGGGCGCGCAGCGCGGTCGACTTGCCGGCGCCGTTCGGGCCGAGCAGGGCGATCACCTCGCCGGGGGCGGCGGTGAGCGCCAGGTCGAGGGCGAACGCGGCCCGGTCGACCCGCAGGTGGGCGTCGAGGGAGGCGGACGGGGCTCCGGCTCCGGCACCCGGTGCGGGAGCGGGTGCGGGTGCGGGGGGCGGTGCGGGGGTCATCGGTGCGGCCGTCCTGTCGGCGTCCTGGGTGCGGGTGCGGGTGCGGGTGCGGGTGCGGCCGTGCGTGTGGGCGTGGCTGCGGGTGCGGGGGCGTCCGTCCGGGGCCGGGACGGTGGGGCCGGGGTCACGGGGTCGACATCCAGCGGTCGCGCAGGCCGACCAGGACGGCGACGGAGACCACCAGCAGCACCAGCGACAGTGCGATCGCCGCCTCCGGGTCTGACTCCATGGCCAGGTAGACGGCCAGCGGCATGGTCTGGGTGCGGCCCGGGAAGTTGCCCGCGAAGGTGATCGTCGCACCGAACTCGCCGAGCGCCCGGGCCCAGGCCAGGACGGCTCCGGCGGCGATCCCCGGGGCGATCATCGGCAGGGTGATCCGGCGGAACGCGGTCAGCCGGGAGGCGCCCAGGGTCGCGGCGGCCTCCTCGAACCGGGGATCGGCCGCCCGCAGCGCGCCCTCCACGCTGATCACCAGGAAGGGCATCGCCACGAAGGCCTCGGCGATCACCACCCCGGTGGTGGTGAAGGGCAGGGTGATGCCGAACGCCGAGTCCAGCCAGGAGCCGACGATCCCGCGCCGCCCGAGCACCAGCAGCAGCGCCACACCGCCCACCACCGGCGGCAGCACCAGTGGCAGGGTGACCAGCGCCCGGATCACCCGCCGGCCGGGCAGCTCGGTGCGCGCGAGCAGCCAGGCCAGCGGGACGCCGAGGACCAGCGACACCGCCGTGGCGGCCGTCGCGCAGATCAGCGAGAGCCGTAGGGCGTCCCAGACGGCGGCGCTGGTCAACTGCTCGGACAGGCCGCTCCACGGCGCCCGGACGAGCAGCCCGACCAGCGGGAGGATCAGGAACGCCAGGCCGAGCAGCGCCGGGAGCAGCAGGGCGACCGGGACGCGCTGGGCGCCGGGGCGGCGCGGGCCCCGGCGGCGGCCCGGCAGGGCGTTCGCGGGTCCTGTCGGGGCCGGTGCCGGGGCCCGCGCCGCTGCCGGGGCAGCGTCGTCCCGGGTGGTGCCGGGGCCGGCGCCGGAGTCCCGGTTCCGGTCCCGGTCGCTGCCGGTGGTGCGGTCCGTCACGGCGCCTGGAAGCCCGCAGCGGTCAGCACCTGCTTGGCCTCGGCCGACTGGACGTAGGAGACGAAGGCGGCCGCGCCGTCCTTGTTCGGCGCCTTGGCGAGCGCGGCGATCGGGTAGTCGTTCACGGCCTTGGCGGCCTCGGGGAAGTCCACGCCGTCGATCTTCGCAGCATCGGCCTGCACATCGGTCTTGTACACCAGCGAGGCGTCGACCTCGCCGAGCTCGACCTTGGTGAGCGCGCCCTTGACGTCCTGCTCCAGGGTGACCGGGGTGAGGTCGACGCCGGCCGCCTTCAGTGCGGTGAGGGCGGCGGCGCCACAGGGCACCTCCTTCGCGCAGAGCGCGACCTTCACGCCGGAGCCGGTGAGGTCCTTGAGGCCCGTGAGGTGCTTGGGATTGCCCTTGGGCACGGCGATGGCGAGGGTGTTCTTGACGAAGGTCGTCGGCTGGCCGCTCGCGCCGCCCGCGTCGGTGACCGTCTTCATGGTGGCCGGGCTGGCCGCGGCGAAGACGTCCGCCGGTGCACCGGAGTTGATGCTGGTGGCGAGGGCGGAGCTGCCGCCGAAGTTGAAGGTGACCTTGGTACCCGGGTTGGCGGCCTCGAACTTCTTGCCGAGCTCGGTGAAGGTCTCCTTGAGGGAGGCGGCGGCGAACACGGTGACGGCGCCCTTGGCCTTCGGGGCGCTGGCGCCGTCGGTGCCCGCCGCGCCGGCGGCGCCGGTGGCGGCGGTGGTCGCGGCCGAGGAGGCGGAGCCGGAGGACTTGCCGCCGTCACTGCCGCAGGCGGTGGCCCCGAGGCTGAGGACGAGGGCCGCGGCGGCGGCGACGGCGAGTCTGCGGGTGGGGGTGGTGCGGGTGCTCATCGGTGCTTCCCCTCCAGGGTTCGCGCCGGAAGGGGCGCGGAGGTGTGGCCGCAGGTGCGGCCATTACGGCGATCATAGTGCCGCAGTTGCGAGCGATAAATCCTCTGTCACATCGCACAGCGGAAGTGGGGTGACGGTCTCGGGGCTGCTGTGCGAAGGCTCAAACGTGCACGGACGGTTCGGCTCGGAAGGGAGGCCGGTCCGGCTCGGAAGGGTGGGCCGGTTCGGGTCGGAGGGGTGGTCCGGTTCGGTGCGCGGCGGGCGTGCGGTTCGGCGCGTGGCGGGCGTGCGGTTCGGCGCGTGGCGGGCGTGCGGCTGTCGTACGGCCGTTGTGCGGCGCCTGGTGGAAAACCCTTCGCATCCGGGCAGGTGGAGCGGTCAGAGTGGGCGGCAGCCCGTAGGCGCGGCCGACCGTCGGCCGCCCGGGCCCGAAGGTCGATCCGAACGGATCCACGGGGAGGAGTCCGCCCATGTCCACGCTGCGCGTCACCGCCGAGAAGCTGGTCATCCTGGAGCACCCGAACGCCGACGCACTGGAGTTGGCCCAGGTCGGCCTCTACCGCGCCGTGGTGGCCAAGGGCTCCTACCGGACCGGCGACCATGCCGTCTACATCCCCGAACAGGCCGTCCTGCCGGAGGAGTTGGTCGAGGAGCTGGGGCTGACCGGCAAGCTGGCGGGCGGTGCGGCGAACCGGGTGAGGGCGGTACGGCTGCGCGGGGAGCTGTCCCAGGGCATCGTCTGCCGGCCCGGCGCGCTGGCCGGCACCGACCTGGCCGGGGCGGCCGAGCGGGGCGAGGACTTCGCCGAACTGCTCGGGATCGTCAAGTGGCAGCCGCCGGTGCCGACCTCGATGAGCGGTGACGTCCTCAGCGCGCCCGACCTGCTGCCCTGGGTGGACATCGAGAACCTCAAGCGTCACCCCGACGTCTTCGAGCCCGGCGAGCCCGTGGTGCTGACCGAGAAGCTGCACGGCAGCTGCTGCCTGGTCACGTACACCGCCGCCACCGGCGAGGTGCACGTCTCGTCCAAGGGGATCGGCGCGCAGGGGCTGGCGCTCGTCGAGGACGAGCGCAACCTGTACTGGCGGGCGGTGCGCGCGTACGACATCCCGGCGGTGGCGGCCCGGTTGGCCGAACGGCTGGGTGCCGAGCGGATCGGCATCTTCGGCGAGGTGTTCGGCGAGGGCGTGCAGGACCTGTCGTACGGCGTCTCCGCGCGCACCGAGCGCCCCGGGTACGCGGCCTTCGACGTGTCGGCCGTCGTGGACGGGCGGCTGACCTGGCTGTCGGCCGCCGAACTCCTGGACGGCGAACTGCCGTTGGTGACCGAACTGTGGCGCGGGCCGTTCGACACCGCGACGGTGCTGGCCCACGCGCAGGGCAAGGAAGCCCACTCCGGGCGCGAACTCCACCTGCGCGAGGGCGTGGTGGTCCGGCCGGCGGTCGAGCGCTGGAGCCCGGTGCTCGGCGGACGGGCGATCGCCAAGGTCGTCAGCGACGCCTACCTGACCCGCAAGGGCGGCACCGAGTACGAGTGAGCCGAGGCGACCGGGCGCGGACTTGGCCCCTTTGCGCGTCTTCCTCGGCTGAATACCCGTCAGTAAGGTTGAAGGGTCACCGAGTGCGCGTCAGCGCCGAGGAAGTCCAGAAGGAGTGCCGATGGCCACCGCAGCCGCCGTACCCGGACCGGCCGGGAACCCCCTGGTCGGGTCGCTCTTCGACCTCACCCGCCGTCCGCTGCGCACCTACCTCGCGGCCCGGCGCGACCACGGCGACGTGGTGCGCATGGTGGCCGGGCCGCCCGGGCTGCGGGTCGAGTTCTACGGGGTGTTCTCGCCGGAGGGCGTCCACCAGGTGCTGGGCAGCGAGGCGGCGAACTTCCGCAAGGAGAACAGCTTCTACGACGAACTGCGGACCAGCGTCGGCAACGGGCTGCTGACCAGCCAGGACGAGGTCTACCAGCGCCAGCGCCGGCTGGTCCAGCCGCTGTTCACCCGGCGCCGGGTCGACGGCTACGCCCAGGTGCTCGCCGAGGAGGCGCAGGCGCTCGCCGAGCGCTGGCGGGCGGTGCCGGGCGGGGTGGTGGACGCGGCGGAGGAGATGTCGCGGTTCGCGCTGCGGGCCGTCGCCCGGATCCTCTTCGGCGCCGACGTGGAGGAGGCGGTGGAGGTGGTGAACCGCAGCTTCCCGGTGCTCGGCGAGTACGTCAAGGAGCGCGGCTTCGCGCCGGTCCGGTTCCCGCGCACCTGGCCGACGCCGGGCAACCGGCGCGGCCTGGAGGCGCAGCGGGCGCTCTACGAGGTCTGCGACCGGATCATCGCGGAGCGGGCCGCGCGCGGGGGTGGTGACGAGGAGGCGGACGACCTGCTGACCCTGCTCGGCCGGGCGCGCGGCGAGGACGGCGAGCGGCTGGACCCGGCCGAACTCCGGGACCAGGTCCTGGTGTTCCTGCTCGCCGGGCACGAGACCACGGCCACCTCGCTGGCCTTCGCGCTGCACCTGCTGGCCAAGCACCCGGAGCAGCGCAAGCTCGCCCGGGAGGAGACGCTGACCGTTCTGGCCGGGCGGGCGCCGACGGCGGCGGACCTGGAGCGGCTGCCGTACCTCACCCGGGTGATCAAGGAGGCGATGCGGCTCTACCCGGCGGCGGCGCTGATCGGGCGGCGGGCGGTCGAGGAGACGGTCATCGACGGGTACGTCATCCCGGCGGGGGCGCAGGTCGTGGTCGCGCCGCTGGTCACCCAGCGGCACCCGGACCACTGGGTCGACCCCGAGCGCTTCGACCCGGACCGGTTCCTGCCGGAGGGGGAGAAGGCGCGGCACCGCTACGCGTGGTTCCCGTTCGGAGGCGGGCCGCGGGCCTGCATAGGGCAGCACTTCTCGATGCTGGAGTCGGTGCTGACCCTCGGGGTGCTGCTGCGGGACTTCGACCTGGAGGTGGTGGACCGACGGGTGGCGCTCGCGCAGGGGATCACGCTCCGGGCGGCGAGCGCGATGCGGGTGCGGGTCGCGGCGCAGGACTGACGGCGCTGGGCCGACGGGAACGGCTGACGGGTTTCAGAGTTCAACTTTCAGAAGACAGATAACAGATTTCAACATCTGTTATCTGTCTTCTGACTTTTGTCTTCTGTTCGTCGTCAGCCGCCCGCCCGCCCGGACGCCGCCGGACACAGGACCGTTTCATTCGAACACAGCGCCCGCGCCACGCGTGCAGCTTTTCAGATCTTCGTCTGGCCGATTCCGGCCGCTCGATAGCGTCCCACGCACCCCAGGCCGGAAGCGCACATGCGATGGGCATATGCCCATGTGCCCGTCGGATGCAGTCCGCCCGGCCGGGGGTGCCCGGGGGCACCGCATTCCGCCCCGGGCCCGACCGGTCGACCGGAGGTCCCATGGGCGCCCTCAACCAGTTCAGCTTCGGCTGGCTGACCCCTGTCCTCTCCTACGCGATGGCCTGCGCCGGCGCCGCCCTCGGGCTGCGCTGCACCCTGCGCGGCCTGGCCGCCACGGGCGCCGCCCGCCGGAACTGGCTGCTCACAGCGGCCGCCGCGATCGGCTCCGGGATCTGGACCATGCACTTCGTCGCCATGTTCGGCTTCGCCGTCGACGGCACCGAACTGCGCTACAGCGTGCCGCTCACGGTGCTGAGCCTGCTGGTCGCCGTACTGGTCACCGGGCTCGGCCTGACCGTGGTCTGCTACGGCCGGCACTGCGGCCTCGCCCTGCTGGGCGGGGGCTGCACCACCGGCGTCGGCGTCGCCGCGATGCACTACCTCGGGATGGCCGCCGTCCGGATGCACGGCGGGCTGCGCTACGACGGCGGGACGGTCGCCCTCTCCGTCCTGGTCGCGGTCGGTGCCGCCACCGCCGCGCTCTGGGCCGCCGTCACCGTCCGCAACGGGTACGCCGCGGCCGCCGCCTCACTGGGTATGGGCCTCGCCGTCAGCTGCATGCACTACACGGGCATGGCCGCCGTCCACGTCCAGCTGGATCCCGCCCGGACCGGTCTGGGCGGGGTCAGCCCGATGGATTTCGTCTTCCCGCTCGCCGTCGGCCTCGGCTCGTTCCTCTTCCTGGCCTCCGCCTTCGTCGCGCTCTCCCCGACCACCCAGGAGCGGGCCGGGTACCCGGAGGCGGGGGAGCTGGCGATCGAGGAGTTCGCCGGGCCTGCCGCCGGGCCCGTGGCCGACCCGGGCGCTGTGCCCTCGGGCCTCGCGCTCACAGATCTGTACGGCCCCGCCGCGGACGGCTTCGACCCGTACGGCCGGGACCCGGACGGCTTCGACCCGGCCGGCCGGGATCCGTACGGCCGGGACCGTGCGGCCTGAGCCCGTCCGCGCCGCCCGAGCCCCGTCGCCCCCGCCTGAAAGGCCCCGTCCATGCCAGAAGACCGTGGCACCACCCCCGGCGCCCGCCGGGGTGCCCACGCCGGACCGCCCGCCCGCTCGTCGCGCCCCGGCCCCCGATTGCGCGGGCTGCTCGGGCCGCTTGGGCCGCTCGGGCTGCGTGGGCTGCGTCCCCGGAGCGTGCGTGCCCGGATCATCGCCCTGCTGATGGTCCCGGTCGTCTCCGTCATCGCCCTCTGGGGCTTCGCCACCGTCACCACCGCCCAGGGCGTCTGGGACCTGCTGCGCCTGCGCGACGCCCAGCGCAGCCTGCTCACCCCCGTCGCCGACACGGTCGCCGGCCTGCAGGCCGAACGCGCCGCCGCCGGACAGTTGTTGGCCGGTCCGGGCCTCGTTCCGGGGACGGTGCCCGCCGCGGGGCGGGAGAGTGCCCTGCGCGAGGCCGCCGCCGCCACCGACCGGGCGCTCACCCCACTGTTCCCCGATCCGCGCCACCCCGGCCAGGGCTACAACCGGGCCGACGCCCAGGGCCTCGGCGCCGACGCCGCCGCCCGCCTGGACGGCCTCGGCACCGCGCTCGCCGCCCTGCCCGAACTGCGCGGCAGGGTGCTCACCCGGAGCGTGGGCTGGTCCGAGGCGTACGCCGCCTACGGGGCGGCCGTGGACCGGGCACTGGCCGTGTCCGGTGCCGTCGCCGCGACGGCCGACGGCCGTTCCGGGGCCGACGCGCGGGCGCTGCCGGAGCTGGACCGCTCCCGCGAACTCCTCTCCCGCGAGGACGCGTTGCTGCGGTCCGCCGAGCTCTCCGGCGGGCTCGGTGACGACCAGCTGCGGGAGTTCGCCGGTACGGCCTTCGCCCGCCGCGCGTTCGAGCAGGGCGCGGCCGCCGGTCTCGGCTCCGCCGGCCGGGAGGCACTGCTTTCCGTCACCGGCGGCCCGGACCACCGGGAACTGGTGGGCTACGAGGAGGAGGTCCGGACCGCCGCTGACGGCCGGTCGGCCGTCGCCGCGGTGCCGGCGGACCGCTGGGCGACGGTGGCCGGGAGCGTCGCCGCCGGGCTGCGCGACGTCGCCGACCGGGCCGGTCGGCTCGTCGCCGAACAGCAGAACCCCTACGCGCTGGGCCTGTTCACCCCGGCCGGGATCGCCGTCCTGCTCGGGCTGCTCGGGGTGATCGCCTCGCTGGTGATCTCGGTGCGGATCGGCCGCGGTCTGGTCACCGAGCTGACCGGCCTGCGCAACACGGCACTTGACCTGGCGGGGCGCAAACTCCCCTCCACCATGCGGAAGTTGCGTTCGGGTGAGGAGGTGGACATCGAAGCCGAGGCGCCCCGGCCGGTCGGCCGCGACGACGAGATCGGCCAGGTGCACCGGGCGCTCGGCACCGTGCAGCGGGCCGCCGTCACGGCGGCGGTGGAACGGGCCGAGGTGCTGTCGGGGGTGTCCGGGGTGTTCGTCAACCTCGCGCGCCGCAGCCAAGTCCTGGTGCACCGCCAACTCGCCTTGCTGGACGCCATGGAGCGCCGCACCGAGGACCCGTCCGAGCTCGCCGACCTGTTCCGGCTGGACCACCTGACCACCCGGATGCGCCGCCACGCCGAGGGCCTGATCATCCTCTCCGGCGCGGCCCCCGGCCGGGCCTGGCGGCGGCCCGTCCCCCTGGTGGACGTGGTGCGGGCGGCCGTCTCGGAGGTCGAGGAGTACGCCCGGGTCGAGGTGCACCCGCTGCCGCGTGCCGCCGTCGTCGGCCACGCCGTCGCCGACCTCACCCACCTGGTGGCCGAACTGGTCGAGAACGCCACCGGGTTCTCCCCGCCGCACACCAGGGTGCACATCCGCGGTGAACAGGTCGGCAACGGCTACGCGGTGGAGATCGAGGACCGGGGCCTCGGGATGGGTCCGGCCGCACTGGCCGCCGCCAACCGGCGGATCGCCGCGGCCGAACAGACCGACCTGTTCGACAGCGACCGGCTCGGCCTGTTCGTGGTCAGCCGGCTGGCCCGACGGCACGACGTCCGGGTCTCCCTGGTGACCTCCGCGTACGGCGGCACCACCGCGGTGGTTCTGCTGCCCACCGGGCTGCTGGCCGACGAGCGCGAGGGACCGGGACAAGGCTACGAGCCGGTACCGGAGTTGGACATCACGCCGGAGCCGGTGCCCGAGTGGGAACCGGCGCCGAAGCGGGAACCGGCACCCGAGCGGGAGCCGGCGTCCGAGCGGGGGCCGGCCCCCGGCGTCGGGCCTGCGTGGTGGCCGCCGGCCGGGCCGGATCCGGCCGGGGCCGGAACGGAACCCGCCCTCCCGGGCAGCGGGGTGGCGGGGACAGAGCTTCCGGCGGCGGGTGGGCCGCCGCCGGAGGGCGGGGCGCTGCTGCCGTTCGGAGCCCGGGGCGTCCACCCCGAGCCGATGCGCCGCACCCCCTTCCGGGCCTCCGGTGCCCGGACGGCCGGACCGGCTGCGGACGGGGGCCCGGGTGCGGCCTCCCGTTCGCAGCCCGGTCCGCCGCAACCCCACCACGGCGCCACCGCACCGCCGACGGGCGCGATGCCGGGTGAGTGTGGATCGGTGGACGGTCCGGAGGAGTTGCCGCGCCGGGTGCGCCGGGCGAGTCTCGCCCCGCAGCTGCGGGAGGCGTCTGCCGCCGCCCCGTACGGCCGTCGCGGAGTCGGTGCCGGAGTTGCCACCGGAACCGGTACGGGGCCGACGGCCCGCAGTCCGGAGGAGGCGCGGGCGGCGATGGCGGCCTTCCAGCACGGCTGGGCCCGCGGCCTGCGGCCCGACGTCCGGCCCGGAACCCCGTCCGACGTCGGGCCCGGAACCCCGCCCGACGTCCGGCCGGAAGCCCGGCCCGGAGCGAGACCCGACACCCGAACCGAAGGAGACCGGCCGTGATCGGCACCACCCACCGCACGGGGGAACTGAACTGGCTCCTCGACGAGTTGGTCCAGCGCGCGCCCGAGGTGAGCTTCACCGTGATGCTCTCCGCCGACGGCCTGGCCATGGCCAGTTCGGCCGGCTTGACCCGGGAGGACGGCGAGCACCTGGCGGCTGTCGCGGCCGGGTTCCACAGCCTCGCCAAGGGCGCCGGACGGCACTTCGGCGCGGGCGAAGTCCGGCAGACCATGGTCGAGTTGGAGGGCGGCTACCTCCTGGTCGCGGCGGCCGGGGAGGGCACCTGCCTGGCCGTGTTCGCGACCGCGCGGGCCGATCTCGGGCTGGTCGCCTACGAGATGGCCAGACTGGTCCGCCGGGTCGGCGAGCACCTGAGCGCCACGCCCCGTACGCCGCACGGCGGGTGAGCTCGGTGCCCCGGCCGGACGGCCCGTACCACCGGGCGGAGGACGCCTTCCATCCGTACCGCCAGCGACATCCGGAGCACCCGCGGGCCGACCCCGACCGGCTGCCCCGGAACCCGCTCGCCGCCGCCCACCGGGCCCACTGGTACGACGACGAGGCCGGGCCGCTGGTCCGCCCGTACGCCATGACCGGGGGCCGGACCGGGGGCGGTGAGCAGCAGTTCGACCTGATCGCCGTGGTGGTGTCCGAGCTGCCCGACCCGGCGCTCGCGCCGGACGCGCCCGAGCTGCCGGTCGGTCCGGAGCAGGCGCAGATCCTGCGTCGGTGCCTGGGCACACCGCTGTCCGTGGCCGAGCTCGCCGCCGACCTCGACCTGCCGGTGGGCGTCGTGCGGGTGCTGCTCGGCGATCTGCTGGCGGCGGGGCTCATCCGGGTCAACCGCCCGGTCCCGCCCGCCCTGCTCCCCGACGAACGCATCCTCCAGGAGGTCATCCATGGGCTCCGCGCACTCTGACCGTCCGTCCGGCCGTCACCACCCCGCCGGCCCGGACCGCCCGATCAGCCGGTGGCCGTCCGCCCCGGTGGGCCCGGTGGACCAGTCCGACTCCGTGCTCGCGCTCAAGATCCTGGTCGCGGGCGGGTTCGGGGTCGGCAAGACGACGCTGGTCGGCGCGGTCAGCGAGATCCGTCCGCTGCGCACCGAGGAGCGGCTGACCGAGGCCGGGCGCGGGGTGGACGACCTGGACGGGGTGGAGCGAAAGTCCAGTACCACGGTGGCGATGGACTTCGGCCGGATCACCATCCGCGAGGGCCTGGCCGTCTACCTGTTCGGAACCCCGGGGCAGGACCGGTTCTGGTTCCTCTGGGACGAGTTGGCCCAAGGGGCGCTCGGCGCGGTGGTGCTCGCCGACACCCGTCGGCTGACCGACTGCTTCCCGGCCGTGGACTTCTTCGAGCAGCGCGGCATCCCCTTCGTCGTCGCGGTGAACCGGTTCGCCGGGACACGCGAGTACGGCCCGGACGAGGTCGCCCGCGCGCTGGACCTGGACCCCGGTACTCCGGTGCTGCTCTGCGATGCCCGGCAGCGCGCCTCCGGCAAGGAGGTGCTGATCAACCTGGTCGAGCACGCCGGCCGGGTGCACGCCGCCCGGTTGCTCGCGGAGGTCTCGCCGGCGGCGGCCGGCAGCTGACGGACAGCGGAGGACGGGCAGCAGAGGACGGAAGACGGCGAACAGATGACAGATGACAGAAAACAGATGACAGCGAACAGATAACGGATAACGGATAACAGATGTTGAAATCTGTTATCCGTTAGCGTCGCCCGGTCCCTGCGATGGGCGCAGTTGTGGTCAGTGGTGGCCGGTGGTGGTGAACTCCCGCCCTGGGACCGGTCGATGACGAGTTGCACACGAATGACTGCGCAGAGTGAGAGGACGGCTTATGATGTGACCTGTGTCACAACATGTCCGGTAGGGGTGGGAAACCGCCCCAACTGGGCGTTCGGGGTGCCGATTTCCGGGGAGAGCGGCATGGCGGAATGCAACGAGCGGTGTGCGGGCGGGCCGCGCAAGGACTTCGGCCCGGGGCCGACGGAACGCCAGTCGGCGGACTTCAACCGGTTGTTCACCGAGTTGCTGCCCAGGCTCCAGCAGGCGGCCGCGATGCTCGCCGGGAGCCCGCTCGCCGCCGGTGACGTCGTCCACGACGCGTACCTGCGGATCGCCCGCCGCCCGGAGCGCTTCCTCAGTCACCCGCAGCCGTACGCCTACGTGTTCACCACGATGACGAACATCCTGCGCGACCAGTGGCGCCGGGAGCGCCGTCGGGCGGCGCTGCGCGAGCACTCGGAGTCGGCCGGGGCCGCGGGCCACGGCCGGGCGGTGGCGTTCGGCCCGGCGCCCGGCGGGATGGCCGAGCTGCAGGCGCGCTGGGAGGTGGTCCGCCTGCTCGGCTTCCTGACCGTCAAGCAGGCCCGTGCCGTGGTGCTGGTGGATATCGACGGCTACTCCGTCGACGAGGCCGCCGAGTTGCTCGGCCTGCACCGCAGCACCCTGGCCGTCACCCGCCGCC
This sequence comes from Kitasatospora sp. NPDC059088, assembly GCF_042738155.1. Lineage (NCBI taxonomy): Bacteria > Bacillati > Actinomycetota > Actinomycetes > Kitasatosporales > Streptomycetaceae > Kitasatospora > Kitasatospora sp. NPDC059088. Next base: position 112,925 of record NZ_JBHYGR010000001.1, read on the forward strand.
GCGCCCACGGCCGGTTGCGCGCCGTCCTGGAGCACGAGCGCCGGCACGAGCTCTGACAGCCCGGCCGTCCGCCGAGCCGTCCGCCGAGCCGCCCGCCGGGTCGCCCGCCCCGGCCGAGCGCCGAGGCGGCCCCCTGAGATGCCGTCACCGCTCCGACGCACCGAGCCGACGGCAAGTCGGCTGATGCGCCACCCCGGCCCGTACGCTGAAAATCGTGATCACGTACGAGGACCACAGCGTCCGCGCCCTGGCCGAGGACGGTCGCTGGCCCGAGCTGCTCGCCGCCTACCGGCAGGGCCGGGCAGCCGCCGTCGTGCAGGCCGGTGAGCGGGCCGCGGTGGCCCTGACCGCGCCGCTCGGCCATCTGATCGCCTACGCGGCGCCGCCCGAGCTGGCCGTCCGGCTGTTCGACGCGGACGGCGGCGCGGGGACCTTCGCCGGGGTGGCGGACCACGACGCCGGTCCGCTGTGGGAGGTGCTGGCGACCCGCCACTCCTGGCTGCGGCTGGCCCCGCTGCTCGGTCCGGCGCCGGTGCGCCGCCTGGTGGCGCACTCCCGGGTGCTGCTCGGCGAGGACCTCTCCTACGGTGCCGAGCCCGACCCCGAGGGCGTGCCGCTGCGCCTGGAAGCCTGGGAGAAGGCGGGCTGGGAGGAGGCCGCCCGGGTGCGCGAGTACCTGCCCGGCGGGGGAGCGCGCAGCGCGGTGCTGACCCTGCCGGCCAGCCGGGAGGGCCTGGGCCAGGTCGACCTGCCGCAGTCGACGGCCCGGCCGGGCGGTCAGCGGGTCACCCGGGGCCTGACGGAGCTGGCCGCGTTGGCGCCCTGGGCGGAGGTGGTCTGCGTCCGCGGTCCGGCCCCGTCGGCGGCCGCCGTGCTGGCCCGGGCCCGGCGGGTGGTCGGCGGGTTCCTGCCGTTCGCGCTGGCCTACCCGGCGCTCGTGCAGGCCGCCGCGGTGGGCCGGACGCACGGTTGCGCGCACGGGCGGCTGAGGCTCTGGCGGGCGCTGGGCGCGATGGCCGGAGTGGACGGGCCGAACCGCCGCGAGGTGGACGCCCTGGTGGCCCGGATGCGCTGCTTCACCTGGCAGGAGCCGGCCGCCGGGCTGCGCCACCTGCACGTGGCGCTGGAGGATCCGGCCAGCGGGGTGGCCTGGGCGGTCAGCGGCTCGCAGGAGTTCTGACCCGGGTTCCGGGGGGATCCGCGAGCGCCGACCCGGGGGGGCCCCGCGGGGGGGGGGGCCGGGGCGCGGGGGGCCCCCCCCCCCCCCCCGCCGCGGGCGGCGGGGGGGGGGGGGCGGCGCGGGGCGGGGGGTGGGCGGGGCGGTCGGGGGCTCGCCGGTGTTCTGCCGGGGGGTCGGGGGGGCTCCGCGAGCGCCGCCCCGCGCCGCCCCGGTGCGGGTCGGCGCCGGGAACGGGAAGCCCCCCGGCCCGGCGCCGTTTCCGGGGGAGGTGCTGGCGCCGGACCGGGGGAGTCGTGGGAGCGCTCAGACGGTGGCCGCCGTCGTGGCCGCCGTCGCGGGCACCGCGGGGACGGCCTCCGGCTCGGGGGCGGCGCCGCCGTGGCCGTCGACCAGGGTCAGCTCGTCGAACGGCAGCCGGCCGTCCAGGACGCGGCGGGCGCGCTCGGCGTCCAGTTCGCCGGTCCAGTGCCCGATCAGCACGGTCGCGACGGCGTTGCCCGCGAAGTTGGTGAGGGCGCGGGCCTCCGACATGAACCGGTCGATGCCGACGATCAGGCCGACCCCGTCCACCAGTGCGGGCTTGTGCGACTGCAGGCCGCCCGCGAGGGTGGCCAGCCCGGCGCCGGTGACCCCGGCCGCGCCCTTGCTGGCGATCACCATGAAGACCAGCAGCGAGAGCTGCTCGCCGATCGACATCGGCTTGTCCATCGCCTCGGAGATGAAGATCGAGGACATGGTGAGGTAGATCGCGGTGCCGTCGAGGTTGAAGCTGTAGCCGGTCGGCACGGTGATGCCGACGACCGGGCGGCTGACGCCCAGGTGCTCCATCTTGGCGATCAGGCGGGGCAGCGCGCTCTCAGAGGAGGAGGTCGAGAGGATCAGCAGGAACTCGCGGCCGAGGTACCTGAGCAGCGCGAACACGTTGACCCCGGCGACCAGGCGCAGCAGGGTCCCGAGCACCACGACGACGAACAGCGCGCAGGTGACGTAGAAGCCGATCATGATCACGGCGAGGCTCTTCAGCGCGTCGACGCCGGTCGCCCCGACCACCGCCGCCATCGCCCCGAAGGCACCGATCGGCGCGACCCACATGATCATCGACATGATCCGGAACACCAGCCGCTGCAGGTGCTCGACGCCGCGCAGCACCGGTGCGCCGACCGGTCCGAGGGCCTGCAGGGCGAAGCCGGCCAGCAGTGCGACCAGCAGGGTCTGCAGCACCTTGCCCTGGGTGAGGGCCGAGAACAGGGTGTCGGGGATCATCCCGAGCAGGAAGTCGGTGGTCGACTGGGCGCCGCCGGCGGCCGCCTGGGCGTGGCCGGACTTGGCGAGCGCGGCGGTCAGGTGCAGGCCGCCGCCGGGCTCCAGCAGGTTGCCGACGACCATGCCGATGGCCAGGGCGACGGTCGACATGGCGAGGAAGTAGCCGATGGCGAGGCCGCCGACCTTGCCGACCTTCGCGGCCTTGGTGACCGAGCCGATGCCCAGCACGATGGTGCAGAAGATCACTGGACTGATCATCATCTTGATCAGGTTGACGAACCCGGTGCCGATCGGCTTCAACTCGACGGCGAAGCCGGGGGCGGCCAGTCCGACCACCACGCCCGCGACCACCGCGGCGATCACGGCGAGGTAGAGGTAGTGGGTCCGGTCCTCGCGTCTGGGTCCCCCCGCCGTGGCGGTCTCGGTGGTCGACATCTGCGGCTCCTTCGCCCTGCAGTCCTGGCGGCCCCGGGTGGTGGGCCGATCCGACTATGGGGCCCTGGAGTGACGGAGGTCACGTTTGCGTTCATAGAGTTCACGGCGGGACGGGAACGGCCGGGGTGCCGCTCGGGGCCGGGCAGTACTCGGGCGCGGGGTGCCCGGGGCCCGGGAGTGTGCGGGGCCGTGGTGCACACTGGCAGGCATGTCCGTGAGCACCGCCCCCACCCGCTCGCGTCGCCGCTGGCTCCCGCTGCCGCGCCGGCTGGTCCGCAGCCTGGCCGGGCAGCTCTTCGTCGTCCAGGTGGTGATCGTCGCCGCCGTGGTGGCGGGTGGCGCGGTGCTGGCGTACCTGTTCACCGCCGAGCGCACCGAGGACGCGGCCCGCCGCGAGGTCACCTCGGTGGCCCACGCCGTCGCCGACTCCCCGTCCGTGCGCTCCGCCGTCGCCGGGCCGGACCCGACCGCGGTGCTCCAGCCGTACGTCGAGCAGGTGCGCCAGGACGTCGGGGTCTCCTTCATCACCGTCATGGACACCGAAGGGGTGCGCTGGACCCACCCGCTGCCCGAGCAGATCGGCAAGCGCTACCTCGGGCACATCGACTGGGCGCTGGCCGGGCAGACCCGCAGCGAGACCTACACCGGCACGCTCGGCCCCTCCGTCCGGGTGGTCACCCCGGTGTGGGACGACCAGCACCGGGTGATCGCGCTGGTCAGCGTGGGGCTGACGCTGGAGTCCATCTCCGCGCAGCTGAGCGGACCGCTGCTCGCCCTGGTCGGGGTCGCGGTGGCCGCGCTGGCGCTCGGAGGGGCGGGCACCTACCTCGCCAACTCCCGGCTGCGGCGGCACACTCACGGCATGCGGCCGGACGAGCTCAGCCATCTCTACGAGTACCACCAGGCGACCCTGCGGTCGGTGCGGGAGGGGCTGATCCTGCTCGACCGGGCCCACCGGGTGGTGCTGTGCAACGATGCCGCTCGCGAACTGCTCGGTCTGGAAGGCGAGTTGGACGGGCGCCCGGTGGCGGAGCTGGGGCTGCCGGAGGCCCTGGTGGCCGCCGTACTCGGCGAGGAGCCGGTCCGGGACGAGGTGCACCTGACCGCCGAGCGGGTCGTGGTGCTCAACACCTCCACCATCGGCACCGGTCTCGGCCGGGTGGTGACCCTCCGCGACCACACCGAACTGCAGTCGCTCAGTGGAGAGTTGGACTCCGTACGCGGCTTCACCGAGGCGCTCGGGGCGCAGGCGCACGAGGCCGCCAACCGGCTGCACGCCGTCGTCTCGCTGATCGAACTCGGCCGCCACGAGCAGGCGGTGGAGTTCGCGACCGCCGAACTCGCCCTCGCCCAGCAGCTCACCGACCGGGTGGTCGCCGCGGTCGGCGAGCCGGTACTGGCCGCGCTGCTGCTCGGCAAGGCGGCCCAGGCGGCCGAACGGGGCGTGGAGTTGACCCTCACCGAGGACAGCCGGATCGACGACGGGGTGCTCCCGCCCGGGCTCTCCGCCCGGGACCTGATCACCGTCCTCGGCAACCTGATCGACAACGCGGTGGACGCCGCCATCGCCGGGGCCGCGCAGAGCCCGGGCCCGCCGGAGGTCACCGTCACCGCGCGGATCGACGGCGATGCGGGCGATGGGGTTGGTGGCGACGGGGGCGATGGCGGTGCGGTCGACGGCGGGGTGCTCGGCGTGGGCGGCGGGGGCGCCTGTCTGCTGCTGCGGGTCGCCGACACCGGTGCGGGCATCGACCCGGCCGCCGTCGAGGACGTGTTCCGGCGCGGCTGGAGCACCAAGCAGGACGGCCACGGGCACGGCCTGGGTCTGGCACTGGTCGCCCAGGCCGCCCGGCGCAACGGCGGCACCGTCGAGGTCGGGCGCGAGCGCGGCGCGGTGCTCACCGTACGGCTGCCGCTGACCGGCGGCCGGGTGCGGGAGCTGGAGCAGGGCGGGGTGTCGGCGTGAGCGGCGGAGGTGTGGACGGCTCCGGCGTGAGCGGTGCCGCCCCGAGCGGGATCTCCGTCCTGGTCGTGGAGGACGACCCGGTGGCCGCAGCCGCGCACACCCTGTACGTCGAGCGCGAGCCCGGCTTCCGCGCCGTCGGCACCGTGCACAGCTGCGCCGACGCGCTGCGCTTCCTGGAGCGGGCCCGTGCCGCCGGGACGCCCGTCGACCTCACCCTGCTCGACCTCTACTTGCCGGACGGCCACGGCCTCCAGCTGTGCCGCACCCTGCGCGCGGCCGGGCACGCCACCGACGTCATCGCGGTCACGTCGGCCCGTGACCTCGCCATGGTGCGCCAGGCGGTCTCGGCGGGGGTCGTGCAGTACCTGCTGAAACCGTTCAGCGCGGCGGCGCTGCACGACCGGCTGGAGCGCTACGCCCGTTACCGGGACAGCCTCGGGCGCACCGGCGAGGCGACCGGACAGGACGAGGTCGACCAGGCGTTCGCCCTGCTCCGCACGCCCGAGCGCAACTCGCTGCCGAAGGGGCTGAGCGCGCCGACCCTGGACACCGTGGCCTCGGTGCTGCGGGAGGCCTCGACCGGCCTGTCGGCGGCGGCCGCCGGTACCGCTGCCGGGGTGTCCCGGATCACCGCGCGGCGGTACCTGGAGCACCTGGTGGACACCGGGCGGGCGGTGCGCGAGCCGCAGTACGGGAGCGTGGGGCGGCCGGAGCTCTGCTACCGCTGGAAGGGGCGGTGACGGCGGGGCGTTGATGGGGGGGCGACGGCGGTGCGTTGATGGGGGGGCGACGGCGGTGCGTTGATGGGGGCGGCGACGGCGGTGCGTTGATGGGGGGTTGGTGGCGGGCGCGGATGGGGCGCTGCCGCCCGTGACCTTTCGGTGCCCTCGTTCGTTGGGCCGGACGGGGGCGCCGCGGGCGCTGTCGGGGGAGGTTCACTCACTCGGGTGGTTCTGGGTGCCCCCGCGGCATTCCGGCAGGTCACGGGCGATAAAGTTAGGCTTACCTAACTTCTTCTGGGGGTTCGCCTTGTCGCTCGCCGCCGTACCCGCCCAGGCCGCCTCCGGGGCCACCGCCGCCGCGGCCCCGCCCGCCGGCGAAGCCATCCTGCGCCGCCAGCGCGTCCGCGAGTCCGCCGCCCGGACGTACGCCCGGTCCTTCCCGATCGTCCCGGTCCGGGCCCACGGCATGACCGTCGAAGGCGCCGACGGCCGCCGCTACCTGGACTGCCTCTCCGGCGCCGGGACGCTCGCCCTCGGGCACAACCACCCGGTGGTGCTGGAGGCGATCCGCCGCACCCTCGACAGCGGCGCCCCGCTGCACCTGCTCGACCTGGCCACCGCCGAGAAGGACGACTTCACCAGCGCGCTGTTCGAGAGCCTGCCCCCCGAGTTCGCCTCCCGCGCCCGGGTGCACTTCTGCGGACCGGCCGGGACGGACGCCGTCGAAGCCGCCCTCAAGCTGATGCAGACCGCCACCGGGCGCTCCGGCGCCCTCGCCTTCACCGGCGCCTACCACGGCATGACGGCCGGCGCCCTCGCGCTCACCGGCAACGTCGCCGTCAAGGAACCGCTGCCCGGCGGCGGGGAGGTCGTCCGGCTGCCCTACCCGTACGGCTACCGCTGCCCGTTCGGGGTCGGCGGCGAGGCGGGCGCCGAACTCGGTGCCACCTACGTCGAGCGGCTGCTCGACGACCCCTCCGGCGGTGTGGTGCCGCCCGCCGCGATGGTCCTGGAGGCCGTCCAGGGCGAGGGCGGGGTCGTGCCCGCCCCCGACGGCTGGCTGCGCGAGATGCGCCGGATCACCGCCGAGCGCGGCATCCCCCTGATCGTGGACGAGGTGCAGACCGGCGTCGGACGCACCGGCGCGATGTGGGCCGTCGAACACAGCGGCATCGTCCCGGACGCGATGGTGCTCTCCAAGGCCATCGGCGGCAGCCTGCCGCTCGCCGTGGTCGTCTACCGCGAGGACTACGACGGCTGGCGGCCCGGCGCCCACACCGGCACCTTCCGCGGCAACACCCTCGCGATGGCCGCCGGCGCCGCCACCCTGCGGTACGTCGCCGCGCACGGACTGGCCGAGCGGGCCGCCGTGGCGGGCGAGCGGATCACCGCCCGGCTGCGCGAACTCGCCGCCGAACTGCCCGCGATCGGCGACGTGCGCGGGCGCGGGCTGATGATCGGGGTCGAACTGGTCGACCCCGGCGCCGACCCCGACGCCTGCGGTGCCCGCCCGGCCGATCCGGCGCTCGCCGTACGGGTCCGCGAGGCCTGCCTGGCCCGCGGGCTGATCGTCGAACTCGGCGGGCGGCACGACGCGGTGCTGCGGCTGCTGCCGCCGCTGACCATCACCGACGAGCAGGTTGCGGCCGTGCTGGAGCGGCTGGCGGAGGCGATCGCGGCGGCCTCGGCGGCTCAGGCTCCGGCCACGGCTCAGGCCACGGCTTCGGGATCGGGTTCGGGCTCGGGCGCGGGAGCGGCTCGGGTTCAGGCTTCGGGTTCGACGGTGCGGGGTGGGGCGTGACCGCCGCCGACCCCGGGGCGGTACCGCCCGAACTGCCCGGCGGGGGCGGCGATCCGGACGCCCTCGCGGGCGGCGCCGCCGGGCCCGGTGCCCTCGGCCCGCTGCTGGCCACCGTCCTCGACGCCCTCGACACCGGCACCGCGCTGCGCTCCGGGCCACTGCCCGCCGGCAGCCCGGCCGAGATCGCCGCCCTGGTCGCGGACGGCCTCGCCGGTGCCCGCGGACGCGGCGCGCTCGCCCGGCTCACCGAACTGCTCGCCTACGGCGCCGCCGACCCCGCCGACCCGGCCTGCGCCGCCCACCTGCACTGCCCGCCGCTCGCCGTCGCGGCCGCCGCCGACCTCGCGGTCAGCGTGCTCAACCCCTCCCAGGACTCCTGGGACCAGGCCCCGGCCGCGACCGCCCTGGAAACCGCCCTGCTCGCCGAACTCGCCACCCTGGTCGGCTACGACCCGCGCCGCGCGGCCGGGGTGCTCACCTCCGGCGGCACCGAGTCCAACCTGATGGGCCTGATGCTGGCACGGGACCAGAAGCTCGACGGCATCGTCGAGCTGGACGGGATCCCGGCCGGCGCCCGGCCCTGCATCCTCGCCTCCGAGGCCGCCCACTTCTCCGTCCAGCGCGCGGCCGCCCTGCTCGGACTCGGCGAACGCTCCGTCCTCGCCGTCCCCGTCGACCGCCGACTGCGCATGCCCCCCGAGGAGTTGGAACGCGCCCTGGCCGAGGCCAGCTGGGCCGGACGCACCCCGATCGCCGTCGTCGCCACCGCCGGCACCACCGACACCGGCGCCGTCGACCCGCTGCACGCCGCCGCCGACCTGGCCGGCCGCTACGGCGCCTGGCTGCACGTCGACGCCGCGTACGGCGGCGGCGCGCTGCTCTCCGACCGGCTCGCCCCGCTGCTCGACGGCATCGCCCGCGCCGACTCGGTCTCCCTGGACTGGCACAAGCTCGGCTGGCAGCCCGCGGCCGCCGGGGTCTTCCTGGTCCGCCGGGCCGAGACCTACGTCTCGCTGGCCCGGCGCGCCGAGTACCTCAACCCCGTGGACGACGAGCAGGCCGGCTACCCCAGCCTGCTCGGCCGCTCGCTGCGCACCACCCGGCGGGCCGACGCCTTCAAGCTCGCCGTCACGCTGCGCACCCTCGGCCGGGAAGGCCTCGGCCGGCTCGTGGACGCCTGCCACGACCTGGCGTTGGCGGCCGCGGACGCCGTCCGGTCCGAACCCTCGCTCGAACTGCACGCCGAGCCCGTCCTCACCGCGCTGCTCTTCCGCTACCGGCCGCCCGGGATGACGGACGAGGCCGCCGTGGACGAGCTGAACGGGCAACTGCGCCGGCTGCTGCTGCGCACCGGACGGGCGGTGGTCGGGCGGACCGAACTGCCGGGGGACGGGCCCGGGCGGGTGCGGCTGAAACTCACGCTGCTCAACCCCCACACGACGGCGGGCGAGGTGGGGGCGCTGCTGCGGGAGGTGGTCGGCGCGGGGCGCAAGGTCGCCGGGGAGCGGGCGGGGTAGCGGCGCCGTCGCTGTCGCCGTCGCCGTCGCGGGTGGGCGGGCGGTGACCGGGCCGGGGCGGGGCGGGGCGGACGGGGGGTCCGGCGGGCTGGGGGCGGGTCCGGTGCGGTCAGCCGTTCAGGAGGATGCCGCGGGTGAGCTCCCAGGTGTCGGGGTCGGCGGCGACCAGCAGGCCGTCCTCGCAGCCGGGGGCCTCGGGGCGGTACGGGGCGCCGTCCATCCGGGCCGAGACGCCGCCGGCCTCGGAGAGCAGCAGTGAACCCGGGGCGTGGTCCCAGGGGAGGGTCCGCCAGTAGAAGATGAAGTCGGTCCGACCCTCGACGACGTCGGGGTACTCCATCCCGGCGGCGCTGCGGCCGGGGGAGATCTCGCCGAAGGCCGCGCAGTGGGACTCCAGGCGGTGCCGGTCGGCCGGGGCGAGGAAGCGGCTTTTCAGGATGCCGGTCAGCTTCCCGGCGTCGGCGGGCGCCGGGCGGCGGGTGAGGCGTTCGCCGTCCCGCCAGGCGCCGGAGCCCAGTTCGGCCCGGTAGGCGGTCGCGGTGGCGGGCTGCCAGATCCACGAGGCGACGGTCAGGCCGCTGCGGACCAGGGAGCACATCACGGCGTAGTCGGGGCGGCCCGCGACGAAGTTGGCGGTGCCGTCCACCGGGTCGACCAGCCAGACGGCGGGCTCGTCGTGGATGGCCAGGGCGAGTGCCGGGTCGGCGGACACCGCCTCCTCGCCGACCACCGGGACGGGCAGCAGTTCGTGCAGGCGGCGGGCGATGATCGCCTCGGCCTCGCGGTCGGCGACGGTCACGACCTCGCCGGGCGCCTTCTCCATCACCTCGCCGGCGGTCAGCGCCCGGAAGCGCGGCTCCACCGCCTCGGCCGACGCCTCGGCGAGTATCTCCGCCACCTTGTCCATCAGCACGTTCGCGCTCCCTTCGCCGGTTACCACTCTCCCACGAGTGGGTGGAGCGGGTGTCGGCCGGCGGGTGGCGGCGGACGGAGAACGGGGAACAGATGACGGATAACAGATGACAGATTTCGAAATCTGTCATCTGTTATCCGTTGGTTGTCCGCCGGTTCCCCGGCGGTTCGGCTTCGGTCGCCGGTTGGCTGCCGGCCGGCCTCCGACCGGCCGCGGGTCAGTCGCCCAGGTAGTGGAACCCGGGCCGCGGGTGCATCAGGAACTCGTGGTGCGAGATGTTCCACCCGTACGCGCCCGCCATCGCGAACAGCACCCGGTCCGCCGTCCGCAGGCCCGCCGCGCCGTCCGCCGCCCGGGCCAGGACGTCCTTCGGGGTGCACAGCTGCCCGGCCAGGGTGGCCCGGCCGGTGGTGACGGCGGGGCGCGGCCAGGGATGCGGCCAGGCGTCCACCGGGAGCACCGCGAAGGGCTGGGAGTGCCCGCGGGTGGCCGGGGTGCGCAGGTGGTGGGTGCCGCCGCGGACCACCGCGAAGTCCTCGCCGTGGCTGCGCTTCACGTCCAGCACCTCGGTCGCGTACCAGCCGCAGTAGGCGGTCAGCGCCCGCCCGGGCTCGATCCGCAGGGTCAGCCCGGGGTGGGCGTCGAGCACCTTGGCCAGGCCCTCGCCGAAGGCCGTCCAGTCGAAGCGCCGTGCCGGGTCGTCGTAGTCCACCGCCATCCCGCCGCCGACGTTGACCTCGGCGAGCGGGAAGCCGTGCCGCTCGGCCAGTTCGGCCGACCAGGTGACGATCTGCTCGGCGACCGCCAGCTGCTCGTCCGCCGCCAGCCCGCTGGCCAGGTGGGCGTGCACCCCGCGCAGCCGCAGCCGGCGCCCGAGCGGGCCGCCGTCGGTGAGCAGCCGGGCGCACTCCTCGGCCTGGTCGGGGTCGAGCCCGAACGGGGTCGGCCGTCCACCCATCGCCAGCGGCACCGCGTCCAGGGCCTCGGTGACCTCCGGCAGGTTCACCCGCAGCAGGACGTCCACGACGGCCGCCGGGCGCTCCGCCAGGACGGCGGCGAGCCGGTGCAGTTCCTGCTCGCTCTCGACGTGCCAGCGGTGCACTCCGGCGTCCACCGACGCGAGGATCTCGGCGGGGGTCTTGCCCGGCCCGCCGAAGGCCAGCGGTGCGTCCGGGACGGCGGCCCGTACGTGCGCCAACTCGCCGCCGCTGGAGACCTCGTAGCCGTCGACGGCGGCGCGCAGCGCGGTCAGCAGCGGCGCGTCCGGGTTGGCCTTGGCGGCGTAGTACAGCTCGACCCGCTCGGGCAGTGCGGCCCGGACGGCGGCGGCGTGCTCCCGCAGTACGGCCAGGTCGTAGACGTAGGCGGGCAGTTGGTCGGGCGCGAGGGAGGCGACGTGGCGGTGGACGGCGTCGCTCACCGGGGCGCCGGTGGTGGGGGTCTGGCTCATCGGACGGCGCTCCCGGTCGGAAGGTGGGCGGTCATGCGGGCGGCCTCGGCGAGCACCGAGCCGGCCAGCGGGGAGGGCAGTCGGACGTACCCGGCCTCCCGGTCGGCCTTGCGCTCCCAGCGGGTGAGCAGGTTGGCCTTGGCGGGCAGCGGGACACCGGCCAGCAGGGCCCGCAGCCGCGGCGGGCGGCCGTGGGCGGCCGCGTACTCCTCCAGGGCGTCCCGGACGGCCTGCCAGAGCGCGCCCTCCAGCTCGGGGTGGCGGTCGGCGAGGGCGGCGAGCAGTTCGGCGACGTGGTTGACCAGCAGGCAGTAGACCACCCGGTCCCAGCCGCGCTCGGCGTCGTAGGTCATCGGGCCGGCCACCTCGGGCGGCAGCGCGGCCAGCAGTTCGGCGTTCCGCTCGGGGACGAGCTTGGTGCCCTCCAGGTCGCGGAAGAGCACCTGGGCCGGCCGGCCGTCCGCGTCCACGCCGATGAGCACGTTCTGCAGGTGCGGCTCCAGCACTACGCCGTGGTCGAAGTAGGCCGCCAGCACCGGCGGGAGGAGCAGTCGCAGGTAGTCGCGCCACCAGTCGAGCGCGGCCGCCCCGCCCGAACTCGACTCCAGCAGCCGGGAGATGTGGGCCGAGCTGGTCGGGTGCTCGTCGGCGACGGCGCCGGCGAGCAGCGGGGTGACGCCGGGCCGCAGCAGGCCGCCGAAGCCCTCGCGCAGGATCAGGCCGAAGCCCTCGAACAGGGCCCGGTCGGGGTGGCCGTCGGCGCCGGGGAGGGCGAGGGTGCGGAAGGCGGGTTCGCGCAGCATCGCCGCGTCCGGGAAGCGCCCGGCCAGGTCGGTCAGCACCGGGTCCAGCAGACGGGTGAGCCGGACGGCGCCGGTGAGCTCGTAGGCGGCGTTCTTGCGCAGGCAGTTGGTGATCCGGACGTTGAGGCTGAACTTGAGGAAGGCGTCCGCGCCGTACAGGGTGCGCACCGAGGCGGTGGCGGCGAAGTGCTCGCCGCGCGGGCCGAGGTCCAGGACGTCGCCGCGGGCCAGGGCGGCGCGCAACAGCGGGTGGTCGCCGATGAGTTGGTACTGCCAGGGGTGGGCGGGCAGCAGCCGGTAGCCGTCCGGCACCTTGCCGAGGCCGTCCAGGACGGCGCTCGCGTCCCGGTCCAGGGACTCCTCGGCCAGCAGCTCGGCGCGCACGGCCAGGTGGCGCAGCGGGAAGGCCGCGCGGGACTCGGGCGCGTAGTGGCGCCAGTCCCCCCGGGCGGCGGAGCGGGACTTGGGGGCCGGGTGGAAGCGGTGGCCGAACAGCAGGGCCTGCTCGGACTCCAGGTAGCGGTCCGCCTCGGCGGCCGGCCGGTCGGCCAGGCCCGCGCCGACGCCCTGGTGGCTGGAGGCCACCTGCTCGAGGAACTCCTCGTTCACCGTGCCGGTGCGCAGTTCCAGCTCCTCCTGGGCGTACCCGGCGAGCTCGCGCCAGCCCAACTCGCGCCACCCTTCGGGGGTTTCCTCGTGCACGGGGCCGGTGAACCGGTGCGCCCCGAGCAGCGAGGTGCGGCGCAGGGCGACCCGCAGCAGGGTGCCGCGGCGGGGCAGGCGCAGCAGCAGGTGCCCGTCGTCGACGGCGGTCTGGTGCTCGGGGGCGGACACCTCGCGCAGCAGGCAGTTGAGCAGGGTGTGCGCCACCGCCGCGTCCGCGCCGGGCAGTTCGGCGGGGTCCGTGGCCGACGGCGTGGTCGACGGCGCGGCGGGGAGGGTGGCGGGGAGGGTGGTGGGCCGGGCGGTCATCGGGGACTCCTACGGGTCAGGAGGGCGAGCAGGGCGGCGGCCAGTGCAGCGACGGTGCCGGTGACGACCGGGGCGGCCGGTCCGCCGCTGCCGTTGGCGAGCGCGGCGGCCCGGCCGGCGGCGCCGCCACCGCACTTGGAGACGGTTTCGCGGGTGCCGAACATCCGGCCCGGCGCGCGGCCGCGGGCGGCTTCGGCGGCGAGGACGGCGAGGCAGACCAGGCCGAAGGTCATGCCGAGTCCGAGCACGGCCCGGGTGAGGGCGAAGGTGAGCAGTGAGTGGGCCGGGGCGTGGCCGACCAGTCCGACGGCCACCAGGGCGAAGCCCAGGGCCAGTCCGCTGCGCGGGCGTGCCTCGACGGCGGCGTGCACCCGGCCGGCAGCGACCAGGTAGACCAGGTGCGGCAGCGCGAACAGCAGGCCCGCGACGGTGCCGCCGGCCCCCGGCAGCCGCTGCTGGACCAGGGTGATCAGGTACGGGAAGGAGATGATGGTGGCGAAGACGAAGGCGAACTCGAAGGCGTAGAGCAGCCGGAGGGAGCCGGGCGGGTCGGCCGGGTCGGCCGGGTCGGCCGGGTCGGCCGGGCCGGTCGCGGCGGTCGCGGCGGTCGCGGCGGCGGCGCGGCCCGCCGGCGCGACGGTCGGACGGACCGGCTCCGGCAGGGAGTTGAGCAGCGCCGCGGCGGTCAGCGGCAGCACCGCCATCACCAGGTACTGCCGGTGCGGGTCGATCCACGGCGACAGTGCGCCCACCAGGATCGGCGCCGCCACCAGGGCGGCCCGGGCACTGCCCTGCATCAGGGTCAGCGCCTTGGACAGCCGGGAGCCGTCCAGGGCCGCGGCGAGGTAGCCGTTGGTGGCGGAGAAGGTGCCGCCGAGGAGGCCCTGGAGCACCAGCGCGGCGGTGAACGCCGGCAGGCTGTCGGCGGCTCCGGCGAGCAGGAAGGAGACGGCGAGGCCGAGTTGGGCGCGCAACAGCAGCCGCTTCTGGCCGAAGCGGTCGGCCAGCCGGCCCCACAGCGGGGCGCCGAGGGCGGTGAAGACGGTCGGCACGACGTACAGCAGACCGGCCCAGTGGCCGCTGTGGTCCCCGAGGGTGGGGAGGATCTCGGTGAGGTACGGCGGCAGACCGAGGGCGGCGAAGGAGGCGACGAAGTAGCAGGCCGCCACCGCGTGCACCTGGCGCCGGTCCAGCCCCGCGGCCTCGGTCGGCCGCGACAGGGGTTCGACGGTCGTCACGAGCGGTCCCCGGACAGGAGGTAGTTGGGGCCGTCGGTGTAGTGCTTGTTGATGTCCGCGGCGCCGCTGCGCTCCTTGCTGAGCAGCGACCCGGCGCTCACCATGGCCTTGACCGGCAGCCGTTCGGCGTCCAGCAGGTCGGTGCGCAGCGGTTGCCCGGCCGGTCCCAGCCGGTCGACCGCCTCGCCGAGGACGGTGCGCAGCAGCTCCAGGCTCCGCGCCAGCGGCACCCGGCCGTGCGCGGCCAGGCCGAAGGCGAGCGAGGCGGTGCACAGGTGGCCGGTGATGGTGGTGAACAGGTCGGTGAGTGCGCGGTCCTGCTCGCCGAGGATTCGCGGATCACGGAACTTGGCCACCAGGGCGGCCAGTTCGCGGACCGGGGAGCGGACCGCCCGGGCGGTGTTGACCCGGGGGCCGTCGTTGTCCTTGTAGAGCAGCCGCAGGCCGGTCCCGTCGAGGACCAGCGAGGTGTTCTGCTGGTGCGACTCCAGGGCGATGCCGTGGCCGAACAGGGTGGTCTGCCAGTCGACCAGCAGCCGCAGCAACTCCTCGTACAGCGCGGGGACGGAGCCGTGGTGGAAGCGGTCGGCCAGGTGGTCGATCACCAGCCGGCCGTCGGGCGCCTCGGCGAGCAGGGCGGCCAGCGGGACGCTGACGGCGTCGTCCAGGCCCTCCGGGTAGCGGCGCAGCAGGACGGCCAGCAGCTCGTCCTCGGCGTGGGCGTAGTGCTGTTCGTCGGCGTGCAGGATCCGCCCGGCGAAGCGCGGTTCGCGGGCGGCCACGGCCTCCACCAGGCGCTGTCCGACCGCGCCGTTGACCAGGGTGACCGGCTTGATGGTGCGGCGGTTGCGCAGGCCCAGGGTGGCGGTGGCGAGCGGCAGTTTGAGGTGGCAGGACGGGTCGGCGGCCACGGCGACGGTGCGCATGGACAGCGTGGGGAGCACTTCGAGGTACGGCTCGGGGGCGAGCACCGCGCCCGGCGCGATCCGGGTGAAGTCCTCGTCCGCGGTGAGCGGATGGACCGGAACGGTGGCGAACTCGCGCGGTACGCCCAGCTGTTCGGCGCTCGGCCACCAGGCGGGCAGCGGGCCGTCGCCGTGCACGGTCAGCCGGCCGGCCGGGACGGCGAGCCAGCGCAGCTCGAAGCTCGGGTGGAACTCCGGCGCGTAGGAGCGGAGTTGGGCCTCGCTCAGGCCGGAGCGGCCCCGCGCGGTCGGGTAGACCGGGTGGTCCAGGAAGGCGGCGAGGGCCTCGAAGCCGAGCGCGGCGCGCGGGCCGGCCCAGTCCGCCACGTCCTTGCCGTAGCGCTCGGCGAGTTCGGCCTGCACCTCGGGCCGCACCCGGTCGTGCAGCTCCATGGTGGCGAGGGTCTGCCGGCACTCCTCGGCGAAGGCCAGGTGGCCGGGGCGGTCCAGCGGATCGGCCCGCTCCGCCAGCAGGGCCAGGACGGCGGTCAGTTCGGTGAGCCGGGCGCCGTCGACCTCCAGCTCCGGCAGTCGGGCGGCGTGGTCGGCCTGGAAGCCGTCGGGGGCGACCGGCAGGGCGAGCGAGCCGTCGCTCAGCCAGGGTCCATCGGGGCGCTGCTCCAGGGTGCCCCGGGTGCGCAGGCCGAGCACGTCCTCCCGCAGCAGGGCGGACAGCACCCGCAGGGTGAGCTGCTCGGCCGGGGTCGAAGCGGCGGGAGCCGTTGCGGCGGGGGCCGTTGCGGTGGGGGCGGGATGATCGGCCGGGTTCATGAGGTGATCTCCCAGCGGTTGGCGGCGATGAACTCCGCGACCGCGCCGTCCACCGCATCCTGGTCCGGACCGACCGCCCAGACGATGCCCAGGTAGTCGCGGTTGGTGCGGTAGAGCTCGTGCCGGGCGCCGAGCTCGCGCACCGGCAGGTAGGACAGCGTGACCCCGTCGGCCCGTCGCTCGAAGTGCGGCTCGGGGGCGGCGGTCAGGGTGCCGGGCTGCTCGGCGCAGACCCGCTCGTGGCGGGCCCGCCGGTCGCCGCGGGCGCCCAGGTCGGCGGGCAGCTCCTCGCCGAGGTGGGCGCGCAGCACCAGCTCGAAGTAGGGGATCCCGAGGATCTCGGCGAGCATCAGGTCGCACTGGTCGCCGATGGCGCGGTAGTTGACCTCGATGATGCGGGCGCGGCCGTCCGACTGGAGGACGAACTCGGTGTGGCAGGCGCCGAGTCCGACCCCGAGGGCGTCGAGCTGGGCGAGCACCTGCTCGACCACCGGGTGGGGGTGCGCCGGGGTGAAGGTCAGCACCTCTTCGATGAAGTCCGGCGGCGGGGAGAGCTGGGTGCGGAAGCCGCCGAGGACGCGCCTGGTCCGGCCGTCGCCCAGGGTCTCCAGGGTGCACAGCTCGCCGGCCAGGAACTCCTCGACCACCAGGGTGGCGCCGGGGCGGCGCTGCTGGATCTCCTTGACCCGCAGGGCGAGTTCGGCGGCGTCGGCGACCAGGGTGACGTCCTCGCTGGCGACGCCCTCGCGCGGCTTGACGATGCACGGGAACGAGGGTGTGAGGCCGCTCGGGTCCTGCCCGGGTGCCAGCTCGGCGGACTCCACCGCGTCCAGGCCGCGCTCGGCGAGGTGGCGGCGCAGCTCGCCCTTGTTCTTGGTCCGCAGGGCGGCCTTCCAGTCCTTGCCGGCCAGGCCGAAGTACTCGGCGACCAGGGCGGTCTGGGTCTGCAGGTGGTCGCTGTTGCTGAACACCGCGGCCGGGGTGTGGTGCTGGGATATCAGGCCGATGACCTCGCGGAAGTCCTGGACGTCGCACTCCACCACCTCGCAGGCGAACTCCGCTCTGGCGTACGCGCGTTGGTGGGCCTCGACGTGGTCGGTGAGGACGGTGACGTCGAGTCCGAGCCGGGCGGCGGCGGGCAGGAATCCGCGGGTGACCGAGTCGGTGGGGTTGAGGGCGAGCAGGTAGAGCCGCATGGGGATGGTCCTCGGGGCGTGGGGGCGGACGAAGGACGGCGAACAGATGACAGAGTTTGAAATCTGTTATCTGTTATCTGTTATCTGTCGTCTGAAAGATGAACTCTGAAAGTTGAATTCTGAAATCTGTTCGCCGTCAGCTGTTCGTTGTGGCGCGACGACTACTTGGGCGCGTCCACGCCCGCCGCCTTGGCGATGTCGACGAGCATCGCGTCCGCGGCCTGGACGCCGATGCCGGACATCCAGGTCTCGTCCGGCACGGTGAAGACCTTGTTGTTCTTGACGGCGTTCAGGCCCTGCCAGACCGGGGTCTGCTGGACCTCGCTCTCCTTGGTCTTGGACGGGTCGTCGGCAGTGGTGACGAACACCAGGTCGGCGTCGGCCTGGCTGACCTGCTCGGCGCTGACCTCGATGATGTTCTTGTCCACGTCCTGCGGGGCCGGGCGGGTCAGGCCGACGTCCTTGAGCACCACGCCGCTGTACGAGGCCTTCGCGTACAGGCGGGTCGGCCCGGCCACGAAGCGGACCACCGAGGCGGTCGGCATCGTCCCGTTGTACTTGGCCTTGATCGCCTCGCCCAGCTTGTGCGCCCGCTCCTCGTAGTCGGCCAGCGCCTTCTTCGCCTCGTCCTCCTTGCCGAGGGCCTGGGCGTACAGCGCCAGGTTCTCCTTCCACGGGAAGCCGGTGGTCTCGGCCAGCACGGTCGGCGCGATCGCGTTCAGCTGGTCGTACACCTTGGCGTGCCGGACCTTGGAGGAGAGGATCAGGTCGGGCTTGAGGGAGGTGATCAGCTCCAGGTTCGGCTCGTTCATCGGGCCGACGTCCTTGGTGTCCTTGATCTTGTCCTTGAGGTAGTTCGGGAACCCGCCCTCGGTCTTCATGTGCGGGGACACCGCGCCGACCGGCGTGATGCCGAGCAGCGTGACGTCGTCCAGCTCACCGCTGTCCAGCACCACGACGCGCTTGGGCTGGGACTTGATCTGGGCGGTCCCGGCGGCGTGCTTGACGGAGCGCGGGAAGCCGGCGGCGGTGCCGGCCGAGGCGGCGGCGGAGGAGCCGGAGTCACCGCCGGACTTGGCGCCGTCCCCGTTGCTGCCGCAGGCGGCGAGGAGCGTGGCGGACAGCGTGACGGCGAGGACGGCGACGGGGAGTCGGCGGTTCATCGGAGTTCCTTGGATCGGGTCGAACGGGGAGGCGGAAGAGAAGGGGGGACGGGAGGAGGAGGTCAGACGGTGGCCGACGCGGCGGACGCGGCGGACACGGCGGCAGTGCGCACCCGGGCCCGCGGCACGACCAGCGGAGTGCCGGTCTCCGGGTCGGGCACCACCCGGCACGGCACGCCGAAGACGGCCTCGACCAGTTCGGCCGTCAGGACCTCGGCGGGCGGACCGGCCGCGGCGAGCCGCCCGTCCTTGAGCACCACCAGGTGGTCGGCGTACCGCGCGGCCTGCCCGAGGTCGTGCAGCACCATGACGACGGTGCGTCCGGCCTCGGTGTGCAGGTCGGCGACCAGGTCGAGCACGTCGAGCTGGTGCCGCAGGTCGAGGAAGGTGGTCGGCTCGTCGAGCAGCAGCAGGTCGGTCTCCTGGGCGAGCGCGAGCGCGATCCAGACCCGCTGGCGCTGCCCCCCGGAGAGCCGGTCGACCTGCCGGTCGCGCAGTTCGGCGGTCCCGGTGCGCTCCAGCGCCTCCTCGACCGCGGCCTGGTCGGCCTTGGACCACGGGCTGAGCATCCGCTGGTGCGGGTAGCGTCCGAGCCGGACCAGCGCCTCGACGGTGACCGCCTCCGGCGTGACGGGCTGCTGCGGCAGCAGGCCCATCCGTTTGGCGAGGGTGCGGGCGGGCATCCGGTGGATGTCGGCGCCGTCGAGGGTGACCGTGCCGGCGGCCGGGTCGAGCAGCCGGACGAGGCCGCGCAGCAGGGTCGACTTGCCGCAGGCGTTCGGTCCGACGATCGCGGTGACGGCGCCGCCGGGGAGTTCGAGGTCGAGGCCGTCGACGATGGTCCGGTCGCCGTAGCGCAGTCCGAGGCCGTGGGCGGCGAGCCGGTTGGCGGTCGCGGGGGCCGGGAGGGAGGTCATCAGCTGCTCCTCTGGGGAAGCCGGCCCTGGCGGATCATCAGCACCAGGAGCCAGGGCGCGCCGAGGGTGGCGGTGACGGCACCGACCGGCAGGCCGCGGACGGGGATCACGTGCAGCACGAGGAGGTCGGCCGCGAGCAGCAGCACGGCGCCGGTGAGCGCGGTGAGGCCGAGGGTGCCGGGGGTGGGCGGCCCGGCGAGCAGCCGGACCAGGTGGGGGACGGCGAGGGCGACGAAGGCGACCGGTCCGGTGAGGGCGGCGGCCAGCGAGGCGAGGGTGATGGTGAGCAGCAGCAGCCAGAGCCGGTCCCGGGCGGGGTCGAGGCCGAGGCCGCCGGCCGAGTCGTCGCCGAGGTCGAGGACGGCGACCCGCCGCTGGCAGAGCACGAGGGCCCCGGCGGTGAGGGCGATGGCGGTGCCGCCGATCCACACCTCGGTCCAGTTGCGCCCGTACAGCGAGCCGGTGGTCCACTGCATGGCGGAGGAGGCCAGTTCGGCCGGGAACCGTACGATCATCAGGTTCACGGCGGCGGCCAGGCCCTGCTGGACCGCCAGGCCGACCAGCACCAGCCGGGTCACGGCCATCCTGGAGCGCCAGGCCAGGCCGCCGAGCAGCAGCGCGGCGAGCAGCCCGCCGCCGACCGCGGCCAGCGGGATCAGCTGCTGGGAGGCGCCGGTGGCGAGCATCAGCACCGCGCCGAAGGAGGCGCCGCCGGTGATCCCGATGGTGTCGGGGGCGGCCAGCGGGTTGCGGAACAGCCGCTGCAGCATCGAGCCGGCCATCGCCAGCCCGGCTCCCGCGATCAGCGCGGACACCACGCGCGGCGCCCGGAACTGCTGCACCACCAGGACGTCGCCGGACTGGCCCTGGCCGAACAGTGCGCGCAGCGCGTCCCAGGCGGAGATGTTCACCTGGCCGGTGCCGAGCGCGATGCCGGTGAGCACCACCAGCAGGGCGACGGCCAGCAGCGACCAGGCGGCGGTACGGGCCCGGCGGCGCGCGATCGCGCCCATCGGGACGGCGAGCGAGCTCATGCGCCCACCCCGTTCCGGCCGGCGGTCGTCCCGCTCACGCCACGCACGGTGCACCTCTTGACGGTTCGCTGGTTCCGGTCGTTCACTTGGCCACCTTCCGGGCCAGCACCGCGAGCAGCGGCGCGCCGAGGAAGGCGGTGACGATGCCGACCTCGATCTCGGAGGGCTGCACCACGAGCCGGCCGAGCACGTCGGCGGCGAGCAGCAGCAGCGGGCCGGTGATCAGGCAGCCGGGCAGCAGCCAGCGGTGGTCGTTGCCGAGGAGGGCGCGGACCAGGTGCGGCGCGGCCAGTCCGATGAACGCCACCGGTCCGGAGACGGCGATCGCACTGCCCGCGAGCAGGACGACGGCCAGTCCGCCGACCACCCGGATCCGCGCCACCGGCACGCCCAGTGCCTGGGCGGTCTCGTCGCCCAGGGCCAGCGCGTTGAGCGCGGGGGAGATCGCGAAGGCGGCCACCAGGCCGAGCGCCAGGAACGGCAGCACCGGGGTGAGGGTGTCCAGGTGGCGTCCGGCGATCGAGCCGGCCAGCCAGAACCGGGCCTCGTCCAGGGTGCGGTGACTGGCCAGCATCAGCGCGGAGGTCCAGGAGGTGAGCACCACGGTGAGCACGGTGCCGCCGAGCGCGAGCCGGATCGGGTCGAGGTCCCCGCCGCGCCGGGACATGCCGTAGGCGGAGACGGCGGCGACGGCCGCCCCGGCGAAGGCGAACCAGACGTACTGGGAGGGGCGGGAGAGGTCCAGCGCGTAGATCGCGGCGACCACGGCGAGGCTCGCGCCGGCGTTGATGCCGAGGGTGACCGGGGAGGCCAGCGGGTTGCGGGTGACGCCCTGGGCGACCGCCCCGGCGACGCCGAGCGCGGCTCCGACGGCCAGGCCGATGAGCGTGCGCGGGACCCGAAGGCCCGTCACCACGTCGGCGTCCCCGCCGTGGGCGGCGCCGGTGAGGGCGTCGACGACGGTGGACAGCGGGATGGCGCGGGAGCCCAGCGCGAGGCTCAGGGCGGCGCACAGCACGAGTGCGGCCACACCGGCGACCAGCAGCAGCGGCCGCTGGAGCGCCGCCGCGGGACGGGGCGTCGCCGGGGCTGTGGTGGCGGGTGGGTCGGTTCTCAGCACGAGTCGACATCTTAGGTTAGGTTTGCCTAAATTCGTCAAGATCGTGCCGATGGTCGTACATCACACCGGGGTGCGCAGCTCGGTGGTCGGTGCACCCTTTGAGGCATTGTAAGGTGAGCCTCACCTTAACGATCACTCGGAGTCGAACTCGGGAGTGCGGATGGTCCCCGGAACACCCCTGCCCGTCGCACCCGCCTGCTCCCGGTCGGTCGACTCCCGGCCCGTTCGCCCCGGGGACCGGTCGACCGCCCTGAGCGGCCTGGCCGACCGGACGGACCGGACGGACCGGACGGAGCTGGCCGACCCGACCGCCCTGGCCGCCCTCACCGGCGACTACCGGCGGCTGCGCGACCTCTGCCCCGCGCTCCGGCTGCACCTGCTCGACCCCGCCGAACCCGACCCCTCGGCCGCCGACGGCTGGTACTCGGGCGCCCGACTCGCCGCCGACGAACGGGCCCTGGCCGCCGTCCTGTCCGGGGCGGAGGAGCGGATCGCCGCCGAACACGGCCGCGCGCCCCGCCCGCACGTCACCGCCTCCCGACTGCTCCACCACTACACCTGGTCCGTCTGCCTGCTCGTCGCCGGCCCCTGGCACCTCGCCCGGCGCGTCCCCGCCGTCGACCCCGCCGACCTCTGGCTGCACGCCCCGACCGGCGACCTCGCCCTGCGCCCGCGCGGGCACGTCACCCTCCCCGGCGACGACGAACTGCGCGCCGAACTACGGGCCGCCGTGGTGGCCCACCTCGAACCGGTGCTCGCCGCGTTCGCCGGACCGACCCGGCGCCGCGACCGCGCGCTCTGGGGCATGGTGACCGACGACCTCGCCTCCGCCGTCTGGTACCTCGGCCGGATGCTCGACGCGCAGGACGACACGGCGGGGGGTACTTCGGCCGGGGAGGACGCCGCCGTCGTCGCCGCCGCGGCCCTGCTGCCCGGCGGCACCCTGCCGCTGCCCGGAGCCGCCGACTTCCGCCGGCTGCGCACGCCGGACGGCCAGGACCACCACACCCGCACCCGGCTCGGCTGCTGCCTCTACTACGCCGTCGGGCCCGAGGCGCTCGCCTGTCTGACCTGCCCGCGCACCACGGACGAGGAGCGGATCCGCCGGTTCTGACGGACGGTCCACGGAACGCGCCCCGCCCCTGCCCGGCCCGCGCCTGCCCTAACGCTCGGTGCCGGTGCCGGGGCCTTTGGCGCCGTCCGGCCGGCGCAGCACCGCCACGCCACGGTCCAGGTCGACCCCGAAGTGCGGCGGGGCTCCGGCCAGGGTGTCGTCCCGGCGGGAGGTCTGCTCCCGGCGCTGCTCGACCTGGATCCGCTTGCCCGGACTGAACAGCGCGTGCATCTCGCCCAGCACGCCGCCACCGCCACCGCCGCCACCACCACCGGCTCCAGGCGTGCGCTCACGACGGCGCGGCGAGGACTCGGACCACACCTGCCAACTCGCCAGTAGCACCAGCCCGACCGCGGCCAAGGCCACGCACGCCACTCCCACGACCAGCCCCATGTCAGGCCCAACGTGTCGTCCCGACATGAGCGTTCCCGGTTCCGGGCCCGCAGCGGTTACGCTGCCCGCGACCCTAAGGAGAGCTCTCACCCATGACTGTGCGCGGAACTCTCGTGGACATTCCGGCAGCAGACGGCGCCGCCGACGCCTATCTCACCCACCCCGATGACGGCCTGCCCTACCCCGGCGTGCTGCTCTACCAGGACGCCTTCGGGCTCCGGCCCCACCTGAAGGCCATGGCCGACCGGATCGCCGAGGCCGGGTACACCGTCCTCGTCCCGAACCTGTACTACCGCAGCGGCCGCGCACCGCTGGTGGAACTGCCCGAGATGATCGACATCGAGCAGTGCGACGAGATCTTCGCCCAGCTCGGCCCGCTGCTCCTCGCCGCCAGGGACCCGGAGACGGCCGCGCGCGACGCGGGCGCCTTCCTGGCCTGGTTCGAGGAGTCCCCGCTGGTCCAGGACGGTCCGATCGGCGTCACCGGCTACTGCCTCGGCGCCTACCTGGCCCTGAGCGCCGCCGTCAGCCACCCGGACCGGATCGCCGCGGTCGGCGGCTTCCACGGCGGCCACCTGGCCACCGACCGCCCGGGCAGCCCGCACCTGCGCGCCGAACGCATCACCGCGGAGCTGTACTTCGGCCACGCCGACCAGGACGTGTCGATGCCGCCCGAGCAGATCGCCCGCCTCGACGAGGCGCTCACCGCCGCCGGGGTCCGCCACCGGGCGGAGGTGTACGAGGGCGCCGGGCACGGCTACACCCAGGCCGACACCACCCGGTACGACGCGGGCGGTGACGCCCGGCACTGGTCGGCACTGTTCGACCTGTTGAAGCGCAACCTGCCGGCGTAGCGCCCCGGTTCGCCGCCCAGGCACCCCAGGCAGCCCAGGCACCCCCGGCCGGTCGTGGACGGAGCGACGTAGGGTGGCTCCGTCGTGACGGCCGGCCGGGTGAGCGGAAGTGGCAACCAGCAGGTGGGGTGTGCGGACCGGCCGGGCACCGGCCCTGACCGGAGTTCAGCAGGCCATCGCCGAGGCACTGGCCGAGCACCTGCCCGGCGGTGTGCGACGGGGTGAACTCGACCGTGGCGGACGGGCGTTGCGCTGGCTGGAGGCAGGGCCCGGCGCGGTGCCGGTGCCGGAGCCGGGCGACGGTCCGGGGTCGGGCTCCGGGCCGGGTGGCGGTGTGCCGGTCGTGCCGGTCGTCCTGGTCACCGGGATGGGCACCAGCTCGCTCACCTGGGCCCCGCTGCTGCCCGAACTCGCCGGGTGAGCCAGGGTCGTGGCGTACGACCGGGCCGGGCTCGGCGCCAGCGAACCCGACCGCTCCCCGGCCCCGACCCTGGCCGCGCAGGTCGCGGACCTGGCCGCGCTGGTCCGGCACCTGGACGCAGGGCCGTCACCCGAGGTACCGGTCACCGTGCTGAGCGCGACACTGGGGCTGCCCCGCGGGCTGCGGGCCCGGTTCACCGCCGCGCAGGCGCGGATCACGGCCGGTGCCGTCCTCGGCGTCCACCTGGTGGTGCCCGGGGCCGGGCACGCCGTCCACCAGGACCGGCCGGGGGTGGTCGCCGAGGCCGTCCGGGCCGTGTCCCGGCAGGTCCGAATCGCCCGGAAGGCCTGACTTCCCGGGGCAATCCCCCTCCTCACAGCGGCTGCTGGGCCCGCGGCACGCTCTGGCACACTGTGTGCCGACGACCCGGCGGGGAGGGTCATGACACCTGGGGGCAGGGGAGATGAGTAGCGCGGGCACCGTGCTCGGCGGGCGGTACACGCTGGTCGAGAAGGTCGGCGGCGGGGGGATGGGGTCGGTCTGGCGGGCCGAGGACGGGGTGCTGGCCCGGCCGGTCGCCGTGAAGATCCTCCGCGCGGACCTGTTCGAGGACGGCACCGGCCTCCAGCGGTTCCGCCGTGAGGCCCAGCTGGTCGCCGCGGTCGACCACCCCGGCATCGTGGGCGTGCACGACTACGGGGAGAGCGGCGGGGACGGCGACGACGCCCGCTGCGCCTACATCGTGATGGACCTGATCGAGGGCCGGCCGCTGGACCGGGTACTCGAGGACGACGGTCCGATGAGCGCCGAGCGGGCGCTGCGCCTGCTCGGCGACGCCCTGGACGCGCTGCACGCCGCCCACCGGCGGGGGATCGTGCACCGTGACCTCAAGCCCTCCAACCTGATGGTGCGCGAGGACGGCGGGGTGGTGATCACCGACTTCGGCATCGCCCGGGCCGTCGCCAGCACCAAGCTCACCGCGCCGTACGCGGTCATCGGCACCGCGGCCTACATGTCCCCCGAGCAGGCCTCGGGGGAGACCACCGGCCCGGCCTCCGACCTGTACTCGATCGGCGTGGTCGGCTACGAGCTCCTGGTCGGGCGGGTGCCGTACCAGGGAGAGGGGCCGCTGCAGGTCGCGCTCAAGCACGTCAACCAGCCGGTACCGGAGTTGCCGGAGACCTTCCCGGCGGCGGTCCGGGCGCTGATCGCCACCGCGCTGGCCAAGCAGCCCGAGGACCGCTTCGAGAGCGCCGCCGGGATGGCGGCGGCGGCCCGGGTGGCGATCGGGCTGCCGGGGGCGGCCCGGAAGGCTGCGGACAGCGGGACGGTCGACCTCCGGGCGGACGCCGGTGCGGCCCCGGCGGGCGGTGCGGCGCCCGGTGCTGCGCCCGCTGACCCGGCCGGTGCGGCTCCTGGTGCCGCGGACGCCGCCGCAGTCGTCCCGGTGGGGGCCGCTGTCGGCGCCGCACCAGCCGCTCCGGAGCAGTTGGTGCGGACGGACCCGCAGGCGGAGACCGAGCCGGGCCGACGCCGCTCGCGCCGTACCCTGCTGCTCCCGGTGGTCGTCCCGATCGTGATCTCGATGGGCACGGCGACGGTGCTGCTGGTCGACCGCGGCCCCGGCCGGTCCGACGCGGCCGTGCCGCCCGCCGCCCAGCCCACCGTGGTGGTGACGGTCCCGGCGGCCCCGGCCGCCACCACCCCGGCCGCAACCACCTCCGGACCCGTCATGCCGTCACCGACCGACACCCCGTCGGCCGCCCCGAGCGCCGACCAGCAGGCCACCGTCGGCGGGGCGCCGCCCGGCACCCAACTGCCCGTACCCGTACCGGCCCAGGGCGGCGGCGGAAGCGGCGCCGCCCAGGGGCGCGGCGGCTCGAATCCCGGTGGCGGCGCGGCCGCCGGAGGGGCTTCGGGTGGCCAGCCCGCCGGCGGGGGGACGGCGGCGGACCAGCCGCCGTCCAAGCCCGGCAACCCGGCCTCCCAGGGAGGCGGTTCAGCCGGCTCGGGCAGTTCGGGAGGTTCAGGTGGTTCGGGTGGTTCGTCGGCGGGTGGGAACCCGCCCGCCCCGCCGGCGGCCGGCCGCCCCGCGTCCTGCGGCGGCAGCAGTTGGAGCACCATCGTCAGCGTCAAGGACGGCCGCCCGATCGGGATGCGCAGCGACAACCTCAACGGCGACAACCCGATCGTCCTCGGCGGCGCCTCGCAGTACGGCTGGGTGCGTGCCACCGACCCGGGCAACTGGATCCTGTTCAACGCCTGCAACAACGGCGGCCCGCAGCTCGTCCAGACCATGGACGGCAAGGTCGTGCTGAGCAACGGCTACAGCTTCCTGACCCGGTGGACGGTTCGCAACGGCAGCACCCCGGGCTCGTACACGCTGGGCGACTACCAGAACCAGTCGTGCATGACGGACAACGGCCCCGGCAACGAGCTCACCATGGTCGCGTGCACACCCGGGAACACGGCGCAGGAGTGGAGGCTGCAGTGACGGACGCAACGAGCGGCGCGGCGAGCGGTGCAACGAGCGGCGCGGCGACGGACGGTTCGGCGACGGACGGGGTGGCCGGGAGCGGTGAAGTGGTGCTCTACTGGCGCCCCTTGTGCACCTACTGCATGAAGCTGCGGTTCGGGCTGCTCTTCACCCGCCTGCGGTACAGCCGCCGCTTCACCCGGGTCAACATCTGGAAGGACCCGGACGCGGCCGCCTACGTGCGCTCGGTCGCGGACGGCAACGAGACCGTGCCGACGGTGCGGGTGGCCGGCCGTCCGATGGTGAACCCCTCGTTGCGCCAACTGCTGGCCGCCGCAGGGGAGTACGGCGCGTAGGCGGCCGGTCACCGGGGCGCCGGTCCTATCAGGCCGTCGCCCCGGCGGGCAAGGGCGTTCGATGGCGGGACCTCGCCAATGGGGCGTCAAGGGTGTGTATGGAAACTTCTACAAGGATGTAAAAGCCGATCGGCCGGTCATCGGTATTGACACCCCGGCCGGTGGTCGGTGACCGATCCGCTGTCGGCGCAGGCGGTCGGGCCTGGTTCGGATCGGAACCCCCTGCAAGGCCGCTCGCATTGCCCCGGTTTGACCGCCTTTTGAATCCCTTTACCAACTGGCGGGACCTGGCCAATCACTGATGCAGACCTGTCAATTCATCTGTTGGATTGTCATGCTTCTGGTCACCCCCCAGCGGTAGCCCCCACCCCCACCCCTCGGTGGCAAGCCGCTCGACCGCACGGGGTTCCTGCACGTCAGCGCCCGCTCCGCCCCACAGGTGCCGACCCCGGCCCCCGGAGCGTGGTGCGACCGCGCCCAGACGCGGTTTCCCGGAAGGACTCTTACGTTGAAGCGTAAGCTCGCTGCTGTCGCCGTGCTCTCGGCCACGGCCATGCTGACCGGTGTCATCCAGGTGGCCACCACCGCCCAGGCCGCCCCCGCGGCCCCGTCGCTGCAGGCGCAGGCCGCCTCGCAGCACGCGGCCGTGCTCGCCGTGGCCAACGGCCAGTCCGCCCCGCTCGCCCAGGTGCTCGGCCTCGGCGGCCAGGAGAAGCTGGTGGCCAAGGACGCCGTCGTCGACCAGGACGGCACCAAGCACCTGCGCTTCGAGCGCACCTACGCCGGCCTTCCGGTGATCGGTGGCGACCTGGTCGTCCACCAGAAGTCCGACGGTGGCGTGAAGTCGGTCGACAAGGCCGTCTCCGCCCGGATCGCGCTGCCGAGCCTGACCCCGAAGATCCCCGCGGACAAGGCCGCCGACCAGGCCGCCGGCACGGTCAAGGCCACCATCGGCCAGACCATCGACGCCGACCAGGCCCCGATCACCGGCGTCCACCAGGTCGGCAAGGCCGAGCTGGTCGTCTGGGCCACCGACGGCAACCCGCGCCTGGCCTACCGGACCACCGTCGAGGGCGTGCGCGCCGACGGCACCCCGAGCGCCCAGATCCTGGTCACCGACGCGGCCGACGGCAAGGTCCTCTCCACCCACGAGAAGATCGAGACCGCCACCGGCACCGGCAACGGCATCTTCGTCGGCCAGGTCTCCCTCAACACCAACCAGAACGGCTCGCAGTTCGAGCTCAAGGACACCAGCCGCGGCGGCCAGTCCACCACGGACATGAGCAACAGCGAGTCGGGCAGCGGGTCGCTGTTCGCCAACCCGAGCAACAGCTTCGGCGACGGCACCAACAACAGCCGCGAATCCGCCGCCGTGGACGCCCAGTTCGGCGCCGCCACCACCTGGGACTTCTACAAGAACACCTTCGGCCGCAACGGCATCCGCAACGACGGCGTCGGCGCCCTCAGCCGGGTCCACTACGGCTCCAACTACGTCAACGCGTTCTGGAGCGACGACTGCTTCTGCATGTCGTACGGCGACGGCAACAACAACAGCGCCCCGCTCACCGAACTCGACGTGGCCGGCCACGAGATGAGCCACGGCGTCACCGCGGCGACCGCCAACCTGAACTACTCGGGAGAGTCCGGCGGCCTCAACGAGGCCACCTCCGACATCATGGGCACCATGGTGGAGTGGTACGCCAACCTGCCCGCCAACCCGCCGAACTACCAGATCGGCGAGCTCATCAACATCAACGGCGACGGCAAGCCGCTGCGCTACATGGACCAGCCGAGTCAGGACGGCAACTCGGCCGACTACTGGGACGCCAACGTCGGCAACCTGGACGTGCACTTCTCGTCCGGCGTGGCCAACCACTTCTTCTACTTGCTGTCCGAGGGCAGCGGCGCGAAGACGATCAACGGGTTCAACTACAACAGCCCGACGGCGGACGGCTCCTCGCTCGCCGGCATCGGCCGGGACAAGGCCGCGCAGATCTGGTACAAGGCGCTGACCGCGTACTTCACCTCGACGACCGACTACGCGGGCGCCCGTGTGGCCACCCTGAGCGCGGCGTCGGACCTGTATGGCGCCAACAGCGCCGAGTACAACGCGGTCGCGGCCACCTGGACCGCGGTCAACGTCAACTGACTCGGGCCTGAACCGGGTCGGGCCTGAGTTGGGCAGGCCCGACCCGGGGCGCGTCCGAGCAGGTCCCGGTCGGACTGTGGGTGCCGAACGGCCGGGTCGGGCGGCGGGGGCGACGGTGTGCGGACCACCGTCGCCCCCGCCGTCGTGCGTGCGTGGCCGCGCTGCGGGGTGGCGCTGCGGGGCCCGGGTGCGGGTTCTGGCGTCGGGTGCGTCGGGTGCGTCGGACGGCTGACGGGCGACAGACGACAGACGACAGACGACAGGCGACAGCGAACAGATAACGGATGTCAGATAACAGATGTTGAAATCTGTTATCTGTTTGCTGTGATCTGTTCGCCGTGATCTGTCAGTCGCCGGCCGTCCGTCCCCACCCGCCGGCCGTCACGCCAGGTCCTTGCGGATCTGGTCCAGGATCAGCCCGGCTCCGGTGTAGCCGATGCCGAGCATCCAGAGGCTGTCGTCCACCTGGTACACCCGGCCGGTGCGGACGGCGTCGATGTTCTTCCACAGCGCTCCCTCGGTGATCCGGGCCCGGTCGGACTTCGCCGCGTCCCCGTACACCGAGTAGAAGATGACGTCGGCCGCCGCCTGGTCCACCTGCTCGGGGCTGATCTCCAGTGAGAACCCCGGCTTGCCCTGGTTGGCCGGGCGGCCGAGCCCGAGGTCCTTGAACAGCGAGCCGACGAAGGTGTCGTCGAGGTAGAGCCGGGTGGGCGCGCCGGCCAGGAAGCGGGCCATCTCGACCCGGGTGGCCGCTGCCTTGGTCGGCCCGCCCAGTGCCGTCACGAGGTCCCGCACCTTGGTCCGGTACGCCGCGTCCGCCGCTTCGGCCTCGGTCGCGCGCCCCATCGCCTCAGCGTGCAGCTGGACGTTCTCCTTCCAGGTCGGGCCGGTGGTCCTGGACAGTACGGTCGGAGCGATCCTGGAGAGCTGGTCGTACCGCTTGTCGTCGCGGACCTGGTTGCTGAGGATGAGGTCCGGCCGCAGCGCCGCGATCGCCTCCAGGTTGGGCTGGCCGATCGCGCCGACCGCCTTCGTCCCGGCCAGCCGCTCGGCGGGGAGGTACCCGGGGAAGGGCGCCCCCTCGCTGACGGTGGTGGCGCCGACCGGGCTCAGCCCGAGGGTGACCACCGAGTCGAGGGCGTCGGTGTCCAGGGCCACCACCCGCGCGGCCCGGTCCGGTACGGTGCTCGTGCCGCGCGCGTGCTGGACGGTACGGGTGCCGCCGGAGCCGGTCGGACCGCCGCCCGGCGTGGGGGAGTCGGCCCCGCAGGCGGCGAGCGCGAGGCCCGGGGCGAGCCCGGCGGCGAGGCCGAGTGCCGTGCGGCGACTGAGAGTTCGGCGGTCGGGGGTTCGACGGCCGAGGGTGCGGGGCATCGGCGGCTCCTCAACGGACTGACGGGGCGCGGAAATCCCTGCCCGCCCAGCCGACCCGCTACGCCTCGGAGCCGTACTCCCGTCGCTGGCGCAGCAGTTCGGCGTACTCGGCCCGCACCCGGCGGTCCATCGCGAGGGTGAACTGCGCGTCGGCGACGGTGCGGGCGAGCGGCCGTACCCGCAGGATGCGTTCGGTGAGCCGGGCCGCCTCGCCCGGCGCCAGCGGGGTGTCGGCGGAGAGCACGCTGAGCAGGTGGTCGCTGACCACGTCGATGAAGATCTCGGCGATGGCGTCGACGTGCTCCCGGGTGCGCCGGCTGGCGTCCAGGACGGCCGAGAGCGGTACGCCCTCGGCGACCAGCTCGGTGGTGGCGTCCATCAGCCGGCGGCTGACGTGGGTGATCCCGTCCTCCTCGACGGTGATGTAGCCCTGGGCGATCGATTCGGCGGTGTTCTCCTCGGTGAGCTGGTCCCCGAAGGCGGCTTTGAGCTCCTCCCACTCCAGGCGCACCGGGGTCTCGTCCGACCAGGGGGCGACGATCGCGGCTTCGAGCCCGATCAGCTCGGCGACGTCCCGCCCGCTCTCGCCGGCGCCGATCAGTTCGGCGATCCCGCCCAGGGTGTGGCCGCGGTCGAGCAGTTCGCCGATCATCCGCAGCCGGGTCAGGTGCTCCTCGCCGTACCAGGCGATCCGGCCCTCCTTGCGGGGTGGTGGGAGCAGCTTGCGCTCACGGTAGAAGCGCAGGGTGCGGGTGGTGATCCCGGCCGCTTCGGCCAGTTCCTCCACCCGGTACTCGCGTTTTCTGTCGCCCGCAGCAGCTCTGACCTTGTCCACGGCGATCAGCATAGGTCCGTCACGTCGGCGGCGGGCCCTGGGGGAAGTCCGGGGACTTCCGGTGGATCCGGGCCGTCGTGCTTCTTCCATCCGGTGTCAGCAAGGACTACCCTGCCAACCATGCCAGTGATTACTGGCGCGATTGGCAGGGTTCCGGGGCACGGCCCCGGAGGTTTCCGAGGGCGCCGCCCCCGGAAGAGCGTGAAGACCACCGCCCCACCCTCAGGAGGAGGCCGCATGGCATCCAGCAGCAAGCGCCCCCGCCCCGGCGCGACCCCGGCGCCCGACCCCGGCGCCGCGACGGAGGCCGTACCGCACGTGCGGGTGGCCGTGATCGGCTCCGGCTTCGGCGGCCTCGGCGCGGCCGTCCGACTGCGCCGCGCCGGCATCACCGACTTCGTCGTCCTGGAGCGCGCGGACTCGGTCGGCGGCACCTGGCGCGACAACAGCTACCCCGGCTGCGCCTGCGACGTGCCCTCGCACCTCTACTCCTTCTCCTTCGCGCCCAACCCCGACTGGCCGCGCAGCTTCTCCGGCCAGCCCGACATCCGCGCCTACCTGGAGAAGGTCGCCACCGTCTTCGGGATACGCCCCCACCTGCGCTTCAACGCCGAGGTGCTGGAGGCCCGTTGGGAGGCCGAGCAGACCCGCTGGCGGATCACCACGGCGGCCGGCCAGTGGACCGCCGACGCCGTCGTCTCCGCCGCCGGACCGCTCGCCGACCCGCAGATCCCCGACCTGCCCGGCCTGAGCACCTTCCCCGGCAAGGTCTTCCACTCCTCCCGCTGGGACCACGACTTCGACCTGGCCGGCAAGCGGGTGGCGATGGTCGGCACCGGCGCCTCCGCCGCCCAGATCATCCCGTCGATCCAGCCGAAGGTCGGCAAGCTGACCGTCTTCCAGCGCACCCCCGCCTGGGTCCTGCCGCGCCGCGACCGCGAGATCAGCCAGCTGGAGAAATGGCTGCACGGCCGGCTGCCGGTCACCGCCAAGATCCGCCGCGGCACCCTGTTCGCGCTCCGCGAGATGCAGGTCGACGCCTTCGTGCGCCGCCCCGGGCTGCTGCGCGTCGTCCAGCAGCTCGCCGAACGCCACATCGCCCAGGGCGTCGCGGACCCGGCGCTGCGCGCCAGGCTCACCCCGGACTACCGGATCGGCTGCAAGCGCATCCTGCTCAGCAACACCTACTACCCGGCGCTCGCCGCGGCCAACACCGAGGTCGTCTCCTCCGGCCTGCGCGAACTGCGCGGCTCCACCCTGGTGGCCGCCGACGGCAGCGAGCACGAGGTCGACGCCATCGTCTTCGGCACCGGCTTCCACGTCACCGACATGCCCGTCGGAGCCCGGGTGTTCGGCGCGAACGGGACCAGCCTGGCCGAGGAGTGGAAGGACGGGATGGAGGCGCTGCGCGGCTCGGCCGTGCACGGCTTCCCGAACCTCTTCTTCGTGATCGGCCCCAACACCGGCCTCGGCAACAGCTCGATGATCCTCATGATCGAGTCCCAACTGAACTACATGATCGACGCGTTGACCACGCTCGACACGGTGGGCGCCGCCGCCATGCAGCCCACCGTCCGGGCCCAGCGGCAGTGGAACCTGGAACTCCAGCACCGGATGGACCGCACCGTCTGGACCACCGGCGGCTGCCGCAGCTGGTACCTGGACCCGAGCGGCAAGAACACCGTGCTCTGGCCCGGTTCCACGACCTCCTTCCGCCGCGCCACCCGCAAGGTCGACCTGGGCGAGTACGAGCTGATCATGCGCACCGGGCCGAGGACCACCCGTCCCGCCGCTTCCACCGCCGCCCAGGAGGCCACCGCGTGAGCGCCGTCCAGCTCCCCGCCGAGTACGTCCAGCCCACGCCCGTCGAGGAGTTGAGCATCCGATCGGCGGACGGCATCCGACTGCACGTCGAGGTGCACGGCCAACCCGGCGCTCCCACCGTGGTGCTGTCCCACGGCTGGACCTGCTCGACGGCCTTCTGGGCCCCGGTGATCCGCGAACTCTCCGACCGCTACCGGCTGGTGGCCTACGACCAGCGCGGCCACGGGCAGAGCGAGATCCCGCCCAGCCGGGCCCGCTACTCCACCCGGGCACTCGCCGAGGACCTGGCCGCCGTGCTCGCGCGGACCGTCCCGGCGGGGGAGCGGGCCGTGCTGGCCGGGCACAGCATGGGGGGCATGACCATCATGGCCGCCGGCGGCCGCCCCGAGGTCGCCGAGCGCACCGCCGCGAACGTCCTGATCTCCACCGGCCCGGCCGACCTGGTCGCCGAACTCACCGTCCTGCCGGACGGCCTGCGCGCCCCGCGTCTGCGGCGCTTCCTGCACCGGCAGCTGCTGCGCTCCCGGATGCCGCTCGGGCCGGTCTCGGGAGTGAGCCGGGCCGCGCTCAAGTACGCGACCATGGGGCCGGGTTCACCTGCCGGGCAGGTCGAGGCGACGGCCCGGATCGTGCACGCCTGCCCGGCCGCGGTCCGCTACCACTGGGCCGGAGTGCTCGACCGGCTGGACGTACGGGCCGGGCTCGGCCGGATCACCGCCCCCACCGCCGTGGTGGCGGGCACCGCGGACCGGCTCACCCCGCCGGTGCACGCCCACCGGATGGTCGCCGAACTCGCCTACCCGCAGGGGCTGTTGCTGCTGCCCGGGGTCGGTCACATGGCGCCGCTGGAGCGTCCGGTGGAGGTCGCGGCCGAGATCCACCGGATGGCCTCCGCCCACCTGGCGGGTGCGCCCACCGGGACCGCTTCCGTCCCCGCCCCCGTTCCTGCCGTCGACCCTGCTCCTGCCGTTGACCCCGCTCCCGCCGTCGACCCTGCCGTCGATCCCGCCGTCGAGAGGACCACCGTCGCATGAATGCCATCCCGCCGCTGTCCGCGCAGGTCGTGGTGGTCACCGGGGCCGCCCGTGGAGTCGGCGCGTCGCTGGCCCGGAAGCTGGCCCGGCGCGGGGCCAAGGTCGCGCTACTGGGCCTGGAACCCGAGGAGTTGAAGGCCGTCGCGGCGCAGTGCGGCGCCGCAGCCACGGCGTGGGAGGTGGACGTCACCGATCTGGAGGCGCTTGCTGACACCGCCGAGCGGATCAAGGAGCACTACGGGCGGATCGACACCGTGGTCGCCAACGCCGGGATCGCGATCGGCGGACCGCTCGCCGACAGCGACCACCGGGCGTTCAGCCGGGTGATCGAGGTCAATCTGCTCGGCAGCGTCGCCACCGCGCGGGCCTTCCTGCCGGTCCTCACCGAGAGCCGCGGCTACCTGCTGCAGATCGCCTCGCTCGCCGCGCTCACGCCCGCACCGCTGATGAGCGCCTACTGCGCCAGCAAGTCCGGGGTGGAGGCCTTCGCCCACTCGATCCGCGCCGAGGTC
Organism: Kitasatospora sp. NPDC059088; assembly: GCF_042738155.1. Lineage (NCBI taxonomy): Bacteria > Bacillati > Actinomycetota > Actinomycetes > Kitasatosporales > Streptomycetaceae > Kitasatospora > Kitasatospora sp. NPDC059088. The sequence continues at coordinate 147,696 of NZ_JBHYGR010000001.1, forward strand.
GCCTACCGGGGCGTCAAGGTCGGTGTGGGGTACCTGAGTTGGACCGACACCGACATGGTGCGCGGTGCCGACGAGGACGCCGTGCTCAAGCAGATGCGCAGCCGGCTGCCGTGGCCGGCCAACAAGACGTACCCGCTGGAGCCGGCCGTGGACCGGATCGTCGCCGGGATCGCCCGGCGCTCGGCCCATGTGTACGCCCAGGCGTGGCTGCGCGGGATGCAGCCGGTGCGCTGGCTGCTGCCGAGCCTGATCGCCGTGGTCGGCTCCCGCGACGTCGCCAAGCTCGCCCCGCAGCTCGCGGCCACCGCCGCCTCCCGCCTGCGCGCGGTCGGGGCCGGCGGCGCGGCTGACACCGCGGTGCGGAGGGAGCGGACGGGGCGGGGGACTGACGGCTGACAGCGAACAGCTGACAACTGACAGATGACGGATAACAGATGACGGATAACAACTTTCGAAATCTGTCATCTGTCAGTTGTCACCCGCCACCCTCACCCGCCCCCGCGATCCCCGCCAGCACCCCCAGCGCCCACCCCAGCACCGGCAACGGCGGTGAGGCCAGCCCCACCCGTACCGCGGACGGCGTGCTCCGCGGGTCCACCGCGAAGGCGGCCGCGGGTGTGACCGAGATGCCCGCCCGGGCGGCCGCGGCGACGAAGGTCTCCGCCCGCCAGGCCCCCGGCAGCTCCCACCACAGGTAGTACGAGCACGGGTCCGCCCGCAGCCGCTGTCCGGCGAGCACCTCCCGGGCCAGCGTCTGCCGGGCGGTCGCGTCCGCCCGCTTCGCCGCCGCCACCGCGGTCGGTGTCCCGTCCCCGATCCAGCGCACCGCCGCCTCCAGTGCGAAGCCGTTCGGCGTCCACCCGCCGGCCCGCAGCGCCCCCGCGACCCGCTCGCGCAGCGCGTCCGGGACGACCGCGACCCCGGTGGTCAGTCCGGGGGCGAGCCGCTTGGAGAGGCTGTCGACCAGCACCGTCCGCTCGGGCGCCAGCGCGGCGAGCGGAGCCGACCCGGGCCGTAGGAAGGACCAGATCGCGTCCTCGACCACCGGCAGGTCCAGTCGGCGCAGTTCCCCGACCAGGGCCGCCGCTCGCTCGGGCGGCAGGCTGGTGCCGAGCGGGTTGTGCAGCCGGGGCTGGACGTACACCGCGCTGAGCGGCGCCGCGCGGTGGGCCGCCGCCAGGGCGTCGGGCCGCAGCCCGTGCTCGTCGACCGCGAGCGGCACCAGCCGGATGCCCAACTGTCCGGCCACGGCCTTGACCACCGGGTAGGTCAGCGCCTCGACCCCCAGTCGCCGCCCGGGCGGCACCAGCGCGGCGAGCGCCCCCGCGACCGCCTGCCGCCCGTTGCCCGCGAACAGCAGCTCCCCGGGGTCGGCGCCCCAGTCGCCCGCATCCGTCGACAGCAGGTCCGCGAAGGCCCGCCGGGCGGCCGCCGTCCCCGCCGCGCCGACCGGCCGCAGCGCCTCGCCGAGCGCGTCCGCCCGCAGCAGCGGCGCCAGTGCGGCGGCCAGCAGTTCGGACTGCCCGGGCACGGTGGGGTAGTTGAGCTCCAGGTCGATCGGCGCGTCGGCCGGTTCGGCGAGCGGGATCCGCCCGTCGTCGGCCGCCGTACCGCGCCCGGCCCGGACGAAGGTGCCCCGGCCGACCTCGCCGACGGTCAGCCCGCGCCGGGCGAGTTCGCGGTAGACCCGGCCGGCGGTCGAGGCGGCGATGCCCCGGCGGCGGGCGAAGGCCCGCTGGGTGGGCAGCTGCCCGCCGGGCCGTAGCCGTCCGGTCATGATGTCGGCGGCGACCTCGTCCGCGATCAGCCGGTAGTCGTCCATCGGTCCCCCACTCCTTCGCGCCCCGGGAGGCCGAGGGCCCATTGCACCGAGTGCAAAGCCATCATTGCATCGAGGCGGCTCCGCGCCCTAGCCTCCTCGCATGGACGAGCTGGATGCGTGGGACACGTTGACATCCGCCGTGGACGGCCACGCCGTGCTCGGCATCGCCGCCGTGGCGCTGGGCATGGTGCTGTCGCCGGGACCGAACATGATCTACCTGGTGTCCCGCTCGATATCCCAGGGCCGCCGGGCCGGACTGGTCTCGCTGACGGGCGTCGCGACCGGTTTCCTGGTCTACCTGGTCGCGGTGACGGCCGGAGTGGCCGCGGTCTTCTCGGTCGTCCCCGCCCTCTACACCGGGATCAAGCTGGCCGGCGCCGGCTATCTGCTCTGGCTGGCCTGGAAGGCGGTCAAGCCCGGCGGCGCGGCGGTCTTCGCCCCGCAGCAGCTGCCGCCGGACCCGCCGCGCCGCCTGTTCGCGATGGGCTTCCTGACCTGCCTGCTCAATCCCAAGATCGCCATCGTGTACATCTCGCTGCTGCCCCAGTTCGTGGCGCCCGAGCGCGGCCACGTCGCCCTGCAGAGCCTGGTGCTGGGCCTGGTCCAGATCGTGATCGCGGTCACCGTGAACGGCCTGATCGCGATGACCGCGGGCGGCATCGCGGGCTTCCTGGGCCGCCGCCCGGCCTGGCTGCGCGTCCAGCGGTACGTGATGGGCACGGTGCTCGCCGGTCTGGCGGTGCACATCGCCGCCGACCGGGCCAAGGCGGTGGCCGTCTAGCCAGCCCGGGCGGCGGCCCGCAGCAGCTCGTACCCCGCCTGCACGAACCGTCCGTTGAGCGCGGGCGCGGTGTTGGCCAGCGCGGCGACGGCGGCCGGTCCCTGCGGCGCGAAGCCGACGAAGGCGGTGAACCCCCGGGTGCCGCCGGAGTGGAAGTACAGGTCCCGCCCGCCCGACTGCCGGTGCATCCAGACCAGGCCGAGCCGGTCGGTCGAGTGCGGCAGCCGCAGCCTCAAGCGCTGGACGTCCCGCGCCGCTGCCCCCAACTCGCCGTCCGCCCCGTCGAGATGGAGCCTCAGGTAGCGCATCAGGTCGGCCCCGCTCGCCCGTACCGCGCCGGCGCCCGGGAGGCCGGGGATCCGCCAGGGCGGCAGCGCCCGCCCGCGCCGGTGTCCGACCGCCTGCCCCGGTGTGTCCGGTGCGCAGCCCGTGGTGCGCAGCCCCAGCGGTCGGCAGATCCGTTCGGCGAGCAGCTCCCCGTACGGCATCGCGGCGGTCTCGGCCAGGGCCCGGCCGAGGAGCGCGACTCCGTAGTTGGAGTACCCGTACCGGCTGCCCGGTCTGCCGCGTACGGTGGTTCGGGCCAGTCCTTCCCTCAACTGCTCGTCGCCGTACGCGGCGTAGGGGTTGCTGGACCAGGCCGGCGCGGCGCTCGCGAGCAGCCCCGGCGGTAGGCGGGGCAGGCCGGAGGTGTGGGTGGCCAGGTGCAGCAGGCGGATCGGTTCGGTGGAACGGACGCGCGCCGGGCGCCAGTGGGGCGGCAGCCGGTTCTCCACCGGGTCGTCCAGGGCGAGTTCACCGCGTACGGCCAGGTCGGCCAGCAGCAGCGCGGTGAAGGTCTTGGTCACCGAGCCGAGTTCGAAGACGGTGTCCGGGGTGCACGGCGGCGCGGTCGGCCGGTGCCCGAGCCGTCCGTGGCACCGGATCTCCTCCGCGCCCCCTCGTGCGACGGCGACGGTGACGGCGGTGGCGTGCGGCCCGGCCGCCCGCACCGCCCGGGCGACCAGCGGGTCGAGTCCGGGGGCCGGGTTCACCCGGCCGCCGTGGTCGCGCCGAGCGCCCGGGCGAGCGTGATGTCCCCGGCGACCACCGCGACGACGGCGGTGTGCTCGTGGTCGCGGAACGCCCGCTCGGGGTCCTCGTCGACGGGGTCGGTGTCGCGGGGGAGCAGTCCGTCCTCGCGTTGGACGGTGGCCAGCGCCTCCCAGCCCTGCCGCCCGGTGGCCGGTTCGCCGATGCACGCGTCGACGACGAGGAGTTCGGCCACCAGGTCCCACTGTCCGATCTCCGCCCAGATGTCGAGCCAGACCGGGAGCCAGTCGCGCAGGTAGTCGAGCATCGGTGCGGGCAGGCCGTCCGGGCGGGCGCCCCAGTCGGTGAGGTGGAACACGGTGTGGGTGACCTGGTAGCCGGTCATCCAGTTGACGGTCCAGGGCTCGGGGGTCGCGCCGAGCCAGGTGCCGGCGGCCAGGGCGGACCAGTCCGGCCGGTGGCCGAGCCCGACGATCCGTCGGGCGTTGGCCACGGCGAGCCGCCGGTTGGGCTGGACCTCGGCGGCGTGCACGGACCGCAACCGGCTGAGCGAGTCGAGGAGTTCCTCCAGTGCGGGGTGGCGGTACCCGGCCCGGGCGAAGTGGGCGTAGGTCTCCAGCGGGTCGGTCATGGTCAGGTGGCGCAGCTGCCGCTCGTAGAGCAGGTCGCCCTCGCGCAACTGCGCCCAGGCGTGGTCGAGCAGTTCCTGCGCGGCCCGGCTGTCGGCGGGCCCGGTGACGCCGTCGCGCAGTACGAGCGAGGCGGCCAGGGCGACTTCGCCCAGCGGCTTGTAGACGTCGTTGGGGTCGGCGAGGTCGATGACGATGTCGTCGGGGATCCGGCCCAGGCCGTTGCGGTGGGAGGTGTGCAGCCAGCCCAGCGCGCGGGAGGCGAGCCGTTGGGCGGTGGCGAGGACGAGGGTGTCGGTCACGGTACCCGGTTCCCTTCGGCGGTCGGCGGCCGGGAGCGCAGGAGCAGTCGGCGGGCGGCTTCCAGCTCCAGTCCGGTGCGGGCGCTGCCGTCGCCGGCCAGCCGGATCCGCTCCAGGACGGGTTCGAGTTCCAGCCGCGACGGGTGGCCGTCGGCGGCGGCCCGGGCGAGCCAGCGGGTGAGTCGGGCGGCGGTGGTGAGGTCGCGGCGCAGCATGGCGCGGACGGTGCCGCGGGCGAGCGCCGACGTGTTCGTCCGGGCCGTCTCGTGCACCGGACCGTCGAGGCCCGGCAGCGCGAGCGCGGACAGCTGTGCCATCCGCACCGACCAGGCCTGCCAGCCCATGGCGGCCGGGTCGGGGAGCGGGGCCGGTTGTGCTCCGGCGGTCCCGTACGGCGTGCGGGCGAGCAGTTGGCCGGCCGCCCAGTCCTGCCACCCGATCACCAGTTCCGCCTCGGGCGAGGCCGGCGCGGGTGCCGGGAAGGCGCGTCGTCCTTCGGACAGGAGGGCCGCGGTGGGGCCGTCCGGTTCGGTTCCGGTGAACAGTTGCGGGGCGAACAGGTCCGCTCCGAGCACGCGTACCGCAGCCAGCAGCGGGCGCGTGGCGGCGGTGTCCGGGTCCACGATCGCGGCGGCGCCGTCTCCGTTGCGGAGGGCGTCGAGGGTCCGGCCCGCCACCTGTTCCACGGCGGCGGCGTAGGTGTCGCGCAGCGGCGTCTCGGCGAACGGCATCGGTGGTGCCTCCCTTGCGGGCGCTGGGTCCCGGTACGGAGTGGGCCGGTCCGCCGTGGCGAACCGGCCCGGCGGTCGGGCCGCCCGGGGCTCACCGGGTCGGCTTCTCCTTGGGCTGCTTCGGCGACAGCAGGATCAGCGCCAGCAGGACACCGGCGGCCTCGGGCGAGTACGTGGGCGCGTCGGACACGACGGCCTCGTCCTCCACCATCAGGCTCGCGAGTGTCTCGGCCTCGGCGAGCGTCGCGCTGCGTGACGCCGAAGCGGTTTCGGTACGGAACTGAGTAAGCATCAGATGTGCCTCCTCGTCTGGTTTTCATCACCCGGTCGGGCGATGCCCCTGTCCGACACTACGAGCACGATCCGGTGCCTGCATCCGCAGCTCGCTGAGCTGGGACGTTGCCCTGGGTGTGGGCGCGGCTGCGGTGAGTCGGTACGGTCTGGGCATGACCACAGCCTTGATCACCGGCGCGACCGCCGGCATCGGAGCCGCGTTCGCGCGCAGGCTCGCCCGCAGCGGCTACCGCCTCGTCCTGGTGGCCCGCGACGCCGAGCGCCTGGAGCGCGCGAGCGCGAACCTGCAGCTCAAGTACGGCGCGGAGACGGAGGTGCTGACCGCCGACCTCGCCACCGACGAGGGCATCGCCGCCGTCGAGGCCCGGCTCGCGGACGCCGCCCGCCCGGTGGACCTCCTGGTCAACAACGCCGGCTTCGGCAACAAGGGCGCCTTCGGGACCGTCCCGCTCCAGGACGAGCTGGACATGCTCAAGGTGCACGTCGAGGCGATCCTGCGGCTGACCACGGCCGCCCTGCCGGGGATGCGCGAGCGCGGCCGGGGCGCGATCGTGAACGTCGCCTCGGTGGCGGCCTTCCTGCCGCGCGGCACGTACGGGGCGAGCAAGGCCTGGGTGGTCAGCTTCACCCAGGGCGTGCTGCGCGACCTCGGCGGGACGGGGGTGCGGATGATGGCGCTCTGCCCGGGCTTCACCCGGACCGAGTTCCACCAGCGGGCGGGCATGGGCACGGGCAACATCCCCGCCTGGTCCTGGCTCTCGGCCGAGCGGGTGGTGGACGAGGCGATGCGTGACCTCGCCCGCGGTCGCTCGGTGTCCGTGCCGGGCAAGCGCTACAAGCTGGCCGTGGCGCTCGCCCGGGTGCTGCCGTCCGGCAAGCTCGGCGGGCTGTCCTCGAAGGCGGCGCGCACGTACCGGACGAACTGACGCGCGCGGCGGCCGGTCGGCCGGGCGGGGGCAGCTCCAGCGCGAGGGAATCCAGTGGGAGGGGATCCGGCGGGAGTGGATCCGGCGCGAGGGAATAGAGCTACCCTCACTATTAGCTTGCCTAACTATGAGCTACTCTCGCTATGCTGGTGTCCGTCCGGCCGCCGCACCCCCGTCCGCGCCCGCACCCCGGCGCGCCCGACCCAGGGAGGCCCGTACTTGAGGCCCGCCATCAACTGGACCCCGCCCGAACGCGCCGAGGGCGACCCCCGCCCGCCGGCCCAGTGGCGCCGCATCATCGCGCTCTTCCGCCCCTACCGGGGCCGGCTCACCACGGTGGGGCTGCTGGTCGCCGCCTCCGCTGTGGTGTCCGTCGTCTCGCCGTTCCTGCTCAAGGCCGTGCTGGACACCGCCATCCCGCAGGGCCGCACCGGGCTGCTCAGCCTGCTCGCGCTCGGGATGATCCTCACCGCCGTGGTGAACAGCGTCTTCAACGTGCTGCAGACGCTGATCTCCACCACCGTCGGCCAGCGCGTCATGCACGACCTGCGCACCTCCGTCTACGGCCACCTGCAACGGCAGTCGCTGGCCTTCTTCACCCGCACCCGCACCGGCGAGGTGCAGTCCCGGATCGCCAACGACATCGGCGGCATGCAGTCCACGGTGACCTCCACCGCGACCAGCCTGGTCTCCAACCTCACCGCCGTGATCGCCTCGATCGTCGCCATGGTCGCCCTCGACTGGCGGCTGACCGTCATCTCGCTGGTGCTGCTCCCGCTCTTCGTCTGGATCAGCCGCCGGGTCGGCCAGGAGCGCAAGAAGATCACCACCGAGCGGCAGAAGCAGCTGGCCGCGATGAGCTCGGCGGTCCAGGAGTCACTGTCGGTCAGCGGCATCCTGCTCGGCCGCACCATGGGCCGCTCCGACTCGCTGGCCCGGGAGTTCACCGAGCAGTCCGACCAGCTCGCCGACCTGGAGGTGCGCTCCAGCATGGCCGGGCGCTGGCGGATGAACACCATCATGATCGTGATGGCCGCCATGCCCGCGCTGATCTACTGGGCGGCCGGACTGACCTCCGCCGCCGGTGCGCCGATCGTCTCGGTCGGCACCCTGGTCGCCTTCGTCACCCTCCAGCAGGGGCTGTTCCGCCCGACCGTCAGCCTGCTCTCCACCGGCGTGGACGTGCAGACCTCGCTCGCGCTCTTCCAGCGCATCTTCGAGTACCTCGACCTGCCGGTGGAGATCGCCGAACCGCCGCACCCGGTCACCCTGGCCGACATCCGCGGCGAGGTCCGCTTCGAGGCCGTCGACTTCCGGTACGACCCCGAGCAGGAGCGCCCCACCCTGGACGGCGTCGAGCTCAAGGTCCCGGCCGGGACGTCCCTGGCCGTCGTCGGCGAGACCGGCTCGGGCAAGACCACCCTCAGCTACCTGGTGCCGCGGCTGTACGACGTCACCGGCGGCCGGGTCACCCTGGACGGCGTGGACGTGCGCGAGCTGTCCTTCGACACCCTGGCCCGCGCGGTCGGCGTGGTCTCCCAGGAGACCTACCTCTTCCACGCCTCGGTCGCCGAGAACCTGCGCTTCGCCAAGCCGGGCGCCAGCGACGCCGAACTGGTCGAGGCCGCCCGGGCCGCGCAGATCCACGACACCATCTCCGCCCTCCCGGACGGCTACGACACCCTGGTCGGCGAACGCGGCTACCGCTTCTCCGGCGGCGAGAAGCAGCGCCTCGCGCTCGCCCGCACCATCCTGCGCAACCCGCCCGTGCTGATCCTGGACGAGGCCACCAGCGCGCTCGACAACCGCACCGAACACGCCGTCCAGCAGGCCGTGGACACCCTGGCCGCCGGCCGGACCACCATCACCATCGCGCACCGGCTCTCCACCGTCCGCTCCGCCGACCAGATCGCCGTCCTGGACCGCGGCCAGGTGGTCGAACTCGGCACCCACGAGGAGCTGGTGGAACGGGACGGACGGTACGCGGCGCTGCTGCGCCGGGAGACGCCGGAGGCGGCGTCCCTGTCGGACGCCGCCCTCGGTCACGCGTAGTCGTACCGGTCGCGCGGATCACCGGTCGCGGGTGGTCGTTCCGGCCGCGCGGATCGCCGGTCACGCGTTCGTACCGGTCGCGCGGACCGTCAGGAGGCCGGAGACGCGGCGCTCAGGCCGCCTTCGGCACCTCGTTGTACCCGTCCGCGACCTCCTGGCCGGAGAGCCGCTGGATCGCCGCCATCACCTCGTCGGTCACCTGGCGACGGGCCTTCAGCGAACGGGCCTGCCCGTGCAACTCGTCGAAGTGCAGCGGTTCGCCGAAGCGGACGGTCACCTTCTTGATCCGCGGCAGCCGCTTGCCCACCGGAAGGATCTGCTCCGGGCCCTCCAGGGCCACCGGGACGACCGGGACGCCCGCGGTCAGCGCGAGCCAGGCGACCCCCGTCTTGCCCCGGTAGAGCCGGCCGTCCAGCGACCGGGTGCCCTCCGGGTAGATGCCGAAGGCCTTGCCGTCCTCCAGGATCTCCAGCGCCGACTCCAGCGAGGCCTGGGCGGAGCGGTAGGTGCCGCGCTCGACCGGAACCGCGCCGATCGACTCGAAGAAGCCCTTGGAGAGCCGGCCCTTGAGCCCGGTGCCGGTGAAGTACTCGGCCTTGGCGAGGAAGTGGACCCGGCGCGGGGCGGTGAGCGGGATCACCACGCTGTCGATGAACGACAGGTGGTTGCTGGCCAGGATCACCCCGCCCTTGCGCGGCACGTTCTCGATGCCCTCGATGGCCGGACGCCAGATCCCGCGTGAAACGGGTTTCAGCACCAGCCTGGTGGCGAGGTCGAGCACGGGTTCCCTCCCTGGACGAACGACCGCCCCGGAGGAGTCCGGGCCAGCAATCAGACCCGCAGACTACGACACCCACCCGGGAGCCCGTCCACTCCCGCCGACCGTGGCGAACACCACGGCCGGGTAGGGTACGGCCGTCCGAACCGAGCAAGAATTTGCAGTACCCAGGAGGAACGATGGAGAGCGTCGCGGCCATCAAGGAGATGTTCGACCGTTTCGACAAGAACGGCGACGGCAAGATCACCCCGGCCGAGTACGCGCTGGCCGCCAACGAGATGGGCGACCACAGCGTCACCATCTCGATGGCCGAGGCGCTGATCCACGCGATGGACACCCGTCACCAGGGCTACCTGGACTTCGAGGAGTTCCTGGCCGCCCGCCAGCGCTGAGCCCGCACGGACGGGGCCGGTCGCCGTACCGGCGGCACCGGCCCCGTCCGCAGGCCCCGTCGTTCGTCCTCCCGTCCGTCCTGCCGCCCGCCCTACGGCCTGTCCGTCGGAGCCACCGGGAACACCCGGCGCACCACCCGCTCCGCCGCCCCGCCGTCGTCCCAGACGCAGAACCTCTCCCGGAACCGCTTGCGCGCCCCCGGCTCCGGGTCGCCCGCGCGCAGCGCCCGCGCCAGCCCCGCCGCGTCGACCGTGACCGCGCCCGGCGGCTGCGCGAACAGGTCGAAGTACACGCCGCGTTCGCGCTGGTACTCCTCCCAGTCCGGAGCGAATATGACGACCGGTCGGTCCAGCACCGCGTAGTCGAACATCATCGACGAGTAGTCCGTCACCAGCGCGTCCGCCGCCAGGTAGAGGTCCTCGACCACCGGGTGCGCCGACACGTCCACGATCTCCGCCGCGTCCTCACCGGCCGTCAGGTCGCCCGGGCCGTCGGCGTGGAAGTAGTGGGTGCGCACCAGCAGCGTGAACCGCGGGCCCAGCGCCCGCGCCAGCTCCGCCACGTCCAGCAGCGGCACGTAGCCGCCCTTGCCGCCGCGGTGGGTCGGCGCGTACAGCACCGACGTGGTGCCGGGCCGCAGCCCCAGCCGCTCGCGCATGGCCAGGACCTCCCCCGGGGTGGAGTTGGCCAGCCGGTCGTTGCGCGGGTAGCCGGTGTCCAGCATCTCGTAGCGGCCCGGGAAGGCCCGGGCGAAGTGCTCGCTGGTGTGCGGGTTGGAGGAGACCAGGAAGTCCCAGCGGTCGACGGCCTCCTGGAGCCGGTCGAAGTCCATCCCCTCGGCGGCGGCCTCGGGGCGGCCCCGCAGGTCCATCCCCATCGCCTTGAGCGGGGTGCCGTGCTGGGTCTGGACGTGCACCGTGCCCGGCCGCTTCGCCATCGTGCGCGGGAAGTTGACGTTGTTCACGAAGTACTTCGCGGTCGCCATCGCCTTGAGGTACGCCGGGGTGTTGACGATCACGTACGGGACGCCGGGCGGCATCGCGTCGGCCTGCCGGCGGTTCTCCACCACCCACACGCCGCGGATCTGCGGGGCGAGTTCCTTCGCCTTCTCGTAGATCGCCGCCGGGCTGCACGCGTAACCCCGGTGCCAGTACGCGGCGTAGACCGCCAGGTGCTCGTCCAGCGGCAGGCGGCGGAACGCGTTGTACGCCGTGAACCGGGCGCCGCTGCGCACGCCCTTCTTCACCGCGGGGGCCACCGCCCGTGCCCCGCGCTTGAGTTCGCGCGGCAGCCGGCCGGTGCGGCGCAGCTCGGCGTACGCGATCCGGGCGCCGCGCGAGGCCAGCCGGTACTGCACGCCGCGCACCCCGCCGGGGAAGCGGTAGTCGGCCGGGCGGTGGCGCTCGAAGTGCGCGGCGACCCGGTGGAAGTAGTCCCGGCGCCGGTCGACCGGGACCAGTCCGGGGGTGTCGTAGACGTTCAGCGCCTGCCGGACGGTCCGGTCGAAGACCAGGGTGCGCAGCGCCGGCGGGACGGGCCGTCCGGGGCCGTCCGGGCGCTCGCACCGGTCCAGGAAGGCGAAGATGGCGTCGTACTGGGCGAACACGTCGGCGTGCTTGGGGGAGGCGGTGGCGGTGATCGCGCCGTCCCGGCCGCGCCGGTAGTTGTAGCAGGGGCGGTCGAGGTAGCGCAGCCGCCCGGCGGCCAGCAGCGCGGGGTAGGTGACCGAGATGTCCTCGTAGTAGCCGCGGCCGAAGGAGACCCCGAGGCCCTCCAGGAACGCGCGGCGGAACACCTTGTTCCACACCGACATCACGGTCTGGAACAGCGCCGGGTGCTCGGCCACCGTGCAGCCCTCGACCAGCGGGGAGCCGACCAGCACGTGCCGCCAGGGGTTGGGCTCGCTCCCGCCGTCCGGGTAGACGTGGGTGAAGTCGGTGAGCAGGACGTCGGCGGGCGCCTCGCGGCGGCGCTCCTGCGTCAGCTCGTCCAGGATCACGCCGACCGTCCGCTCGGGCAGCCAGTCGTCGCTGTCCACGAACCAGACGTACTCGCCGCGCACCTGCGGCAGGGCGGCGGCCCGGGCGCCGCCGAGGCCCTGGTTCTCGGTGAGGTGCATCACGCGCAGCCGGGGGTCGCGGGCGGCGTAGGCGTCCAGGATCGCGCCGGAGCCGTCGGGGGAGAGGTCGTCGACCGCGATGACCTCGAAGCGGGTCTCGGCGGCGGGGGTCTCGCCGAGGATCGAGTCGAGGCAGCGCGGCAGGTACCGCTCCACGCCGTGGACCGGGAGCACGATGCTGAGGAGGAGGGACACGCTGGCCGAGTCTACCGATCCACGCGGTGCGACCTGCGGGGACGTCCGCCCGGGACGGGACGGGGGCGGCCACCGGGTGCGCCGGGGGTCGGAGCGGGGGTGATCACCGGTCCGGGACCGCCGGTGCCTGGCCCCGGAACGGGGTGGCACCGGCAGTCTGGTGGCGGCCGGGCCGACCCTCTACGGCCGGCCGCCGGTCCGGGCACCGTACGGGCCTGGTCACCGCAGCGTCGAGGTGACCGGGCAGTGGCCCGCAGGAGCCGGAGTTCGATCGAGTCGCTTCACGACTCGAACACGCACCTGCGTGCGGTGCGGGCACCGGTGCGTGCCTCAGATACTGCTTGGAGGATCGACGCGAGTCAATCCCTCGTATGTGTTCACTTCATGAATCGGCTTGCGTGCGGTCGACCACCCGCTGGTGATCGTTTTGTCGACCTCGCGACTGTCCCCTATATGGGGGCGATTCGTCGACGCCGCAGTCGAGGTCGCAGTCGGCGCCGCGGGAGTGCCTGTCGTACGCCGGCTCGGGCCCGCCCGCACCCGCCTGCGCGCGGCGTGCACCGCGCGGACGGACGCCGGGGCCGCGCCTCCTGGCCCTGGTGACGAATGGCGGGTCGTGCACCATCATTGATGCCTAGTCGTGACCGCCCGAGCTGCCCCTGGTGCATCGTCAGTTGACGCCGCACGGTACGGTGGCACAACACCGAGGACGGTTGCGCGAAGGCCGTCCCTCACGGATAGTCTTCGCCTCACGGCCCTGGCGCCTCGTAGGGGTGGGAAAACTGATGGAACACATGCAAGTGCGGACTCGGCCCCGTGTGCCGGCGGTCCAGTGCGGTGTCGGCGCGACCGGCCGCCGGATCGAGCGACACCTGGCCGTGCTCGGCGCGCCCGCGCTCCCGGCGGTGGACACCGCCGAGGCGCTCGGGTTGATAAGGGAGCTGACGCCGCGCGGCGCCGACACCCCGGCGGCGGCCCGCCGTCGCCACACCCGGGTCTCGCTGCTGGCGCCGCTGCGCCGGCTGCGCCGCAGCCTCTTCGGCGGGCGCGGCTGAGACCCTGGAGCAGGCCCGCGGCCTCGGCCCGGGACCGGCTCACGAACGACCCGACGGACCACCGGCCCGTCGGGTCGTCGGCGTATCCGGAGACGGGACCGCCAAATTGGTCTGAACCTTTCACCCTACGCGAGGCCGCCGCCCCCGCGTGGGCAGTCGGCGAGGCAGTACGCCCGACCGGTCGACCTGGGCCAGGATGGCGCCATGGCGGACAACAACCACTCCACGTCAGCCGGGGCGACCGGGTCCTTCCAGACCACCACCCTGGAGATCACCACCGGCAACCGCGAGGTCGCGCTGGACATCACCGACCGCTGCGCCGCGTTCCTCGACGAGCGGGCCGCCGGGCGGGACGGGCTGCTCAACGTCTTCGTCCCGCACGCCACCGCCGGGATCGCCGTCCTGGAGACCGGCTCGGGCAGCGACGACGACTTCCTCGCCACCCTGCGCGCGCTGCTCCCCGCGGACGACCGCTGGCGCCACCGGCACGGCAGCCCCGGCCACGGACGGGACCACGTGGTGCCCGGCCTGGTCGCCCCGCACGCCACCCTTCCGGTGCTCGGCGGCCAACTGGCCCTCGGCGTCTGGCAGTCCGTGGTGCTGATCGACACCAACGGCGACAACCCGCGCCGCACCGTGCGGCTGTCCTTCCTCGGCTGAGTGACGGGCCGGTCTGCGAGCCGGGCTGCGGGCCGGACTACGCGCTGAGCTACGGGTGGGACCACGGGCCGGACGACCCGCTGAGCTACGGGTCGAGCCTCGCGACGTGGCCGGCCACGGCCGCGAGGTAGCGCTCGATCGCCAGGTACTGGCAGAGCAGAGCGACCGGCCGGCCCAGCCGGGCGTACCAGGCGGACAGCCGGGAGAACGCGGCCACCTCGAACCACACCTCGCCGTCGGCGTCCATCGACACCAGGAACGACTCCTCCCCGCACTCCGGATGCCCCGGCAGCGTCCCGTACGCGAACCCGATCCGGTCCGGCCCGGCCACCGTCCACACCACCCGGCAGGGGATCACCAGCCTCGGCCACCGGCTGCCCGGCAGGCTCAGCCGCAGCAGCACGGTGGCCCCGTCCCGGACCGGCCCGCCCGGGTACACCGCGAACCCGGTCCCCAGCTGGCTGCCCCACCCGAGCACGTACCGCCCGGCCCGCTCCAGCACCTCCGGCCCCCGCCCCAGGTGCACCCGTCGGCGCAGGTGCGCGTACCCCTCCGGCAACGGCCCACCCCGGGTCGCCCCCACCTCCGCGTACGTCGGCCCGCCCGCCCGGGCCTCCCGCAACTGCCGCCGCAGACCCCCGGACCCACGAACCGTGCCGACCGTGCCGACTGTGCCGCTTGTGCCAACCATGCCGGCCACGCTAGCCCCGGGCCGCAGGCCCGCCTTGCGGCGGGGTGGGCGCGGGGAGTAGGAAGGCGGCATGAGTGAGAGCAGGACGGACGGCGCCGTGGTGGGCGGGGACGCGGCGGTCTGTGGGCCGGTGCCGGTGGGGGCGACGGAGGCGGCGCTGCGGGAGGACCCGGGGGCGGAGGGACCGCGGGCCGACTGCGTGCTGTGCGGTGAGCCGACGGTGCTGCCAGCCGACCAGCCGGGCAGCACCCTGTGCCCGACCTGTGCCTGGCAGCAGGCCCAGCGGATCGCCTGTTCGGGCTGAGCGGGCTGGGCGTGTCGGGCGGGGCGGGCGTTTTGGGCGTGTAGGGCGGGGTGGGCGTCAGGCGTCCTCCCGGCCGGCCAGGGCGAGGGTGGAGCCGTGGCGGCCCTTGCGGACCAGGAGCTGGGCCGGGATGCGGCTGCGCAGGTCGGCGACGTGGCTGACGATGCCGACGGCGCGGTCCCGCTCGCGCAGGCCGTCGAGGACGTCCATCACCTCCTCCAGGGACTGTTCGTCCAAGGTGCCGAAGCCCTCGTCGATGAAGAGCGTGTCCAGTGGCATCCCGCCGGCCTCGTCGGTGACCACGTCGGCCAGGCCGAGGGCGAGGGAGAGCGAGGCGAAGAAGCTCTCGCCGCCGGAGAGGGTGGCGGTGTCCCGCTCGGTGCCCGTCCAGGCGTCGACGACCCGCAGGGCCAGTCCGGAGCGCTTGTTGCCGGTGCCGCGGTCGTCACTGTGGACCAGGGTGTAACGGCCGCCGGACATCCGGACCAGCCGGTCGCTGGCCGCCGCCGCGACCTGCTCCAGCCGGGCCGCGAGCACGTACGACTCCAGCCGCATCCGCAGCCGGTTCTCGGTGGAGGTGCCGGCGGCCAGCGCGGCCAGCCGGTTGATCCGCCCGTACCGCTCCAGGGTCGGGGCCAGCTCGGCGGCCAGCTCGCCCAGCCGGTCCCCGATCTCGGCGAGTGCCGCGCAGCGCTCCCGGGCGGCCGACCGGGCGGCGTGGGCCCGGCCGAGGCGGTCGGTGGCGGCGCTCAGCGCGGCCGCGGCGGCGGGCAGGTCGACCGGCGGACGGGCGGCGGCCTCGGCCAGTTCGGGCAGCGCCAACTCGTGCCGGACGGCGGCGGACTCCGCGCGGTGCCGCTCCAGCCGGGCCTCCAGCCGCTCCCGCTCCTCCCGGGGCAGTAGGACGGCGAGCGCGGCCCCGGCATCCGGGAAGCCCGCCGCGGCGGCGGCCTTGCCGAGTTCCTCCTCGGCCGCGTCGAGCCGCTCCCGCGCCTCCGACGCCGCCCGCGCGGCCCCGGCCACCGCGGCGACCGCCTCGGCGAGCCGGCCCAGCGTCGCGGCCCGGTCGGCGACCGAGGCGGCCGCGCCGCGCGCGGCCGACACCCTGGCGCTCAGCGCCCGCTGGTCGTCCGCCAGGGCCTGCAGCCGGTCGGTGAGGACGGCGGCGCGCTCCTTTGCCTCGTTCAGCTCGTCCAGCCGACGGGTGCGGTCCTGCGACAGCCGGGCGATCTCCCGGCCGACCCGGCCGAGCGCCTCCGCCTCGTGCAGCGCGGCGCGGTGCTCCCGCTCCAGCTCGGCGAGCGAGCGCGCGAGCACGTCCGCTGCCTCGGGGCCGGCCGCACCGGCGGCCGTCGCCTCGCGCACCCGCAGCGCGGTCAGCGCCTGGTCGGCCTCGCCCCAGGCCCGCTCGGCGGCGGCCTGCGCCCGACCGGCCCGCTCCTCGTCCTCGGCGCTCACCCGGCCGCCGTCGGCGGCCTCGGCGGGCGCCGGGTGCTCGGCCGAGCCGCAGACCCGGCAGGCCTCGCCCGAGCGGAGCTGCTCGGCCAACTCGGCGGCCATGCCGGCCAGTCGGCGGTCCCGCAGGTCCAGGCCGAACTCACGGGCGTCCAGCGCGGCCGTGCGCAGCTCGGCGACCCTCGGCTCGGCCGCCGCGATCTCCACCCGCAGGCCGTCCCGCTCCCGGGCCGCGGCCAGGCGGGTGGTCGACTCGGCGCGCCGGCCGTCCAGTTGCTCGACCCGGACGCCCGCCGTCCGGGCCCGTTCCTGCTGCTCCTCCAGGCGACCCAGCTCGCCGTCGAACTCGGCCAGCCAGTCCTCGGCCTCCTCGGCCCGCTCCTCGGCGCCGCGCCGCTCCGCGGCCAGGGCGAGCTGCTCGCGGCCGAGTTCGGCGCAACGCCGCTCCTCCGCCCGGGCCGTCTCCAGCCGGACCACCTCGGCGCGCAGCCGCAGTTCCGCGTCGGCCAGCTCGGCGGCACCGGCCCCGGCCCCGGCCGGGACGTGCTCCGCGATCCCGGTACGGGCCAGCGCCTCCCGGCGCCGCTGCTCCGTCTCCCGGGCCCGGCCGAGCGCCTCGGCCGCGCTCTCCCGCAGGCGCAGCGCGGATTCCACGCCGACCGCCTCCTGGGCGGCCGCGAGCCGCTGCCGGTCCCGCGCCGCGGCCGGTTCGAAGGCGGCCAGCCGGTCGGCCTCGGCCAGTGCCTCCCGGTGCCGGCGCTGGCGGGCGGCGAGCTCCTCGGCGCCTTCGCGCCCGTGCTGGGCGGCCCGGTGCGCGGCCTCGGCGCCCGCGAGGGCGGCCTCGGCGACGGTGAGCTGCTCGGCCGCGCCGCCGCGCAGGATCGCGGCCCAGCCGAGCAGCCCGGGGGCGAGGTCGGCGTCGCCGTCCTCGGCCGGCACCCACGCCCCGGCGGGTTCGGCCCCGGGGCCGGCGGCCTGCTCGGCCTTGCTGGCGAGGTCCCGCAGGCGTCGGCGTCCGGCCTGGACGGCCGTCTCCTGGGTGCGGCGCCGGTCGGCGAGCCAGGCCTCGACGTGCCCGTAGCGCTCGGTGTCGAAGAGGCGGCGCAGCAGCTTGCCGCGCTCCTCGGAGTCCCCCTTGAGGAAGCGGGCGAAGTCGCCCTGCGGCAGCAGCACCACCTGGCAGAACTGTTCCCGGCTCATGCCGATCAGCCGGTGGATCTCCTCCCCGGCCTCCTGGTGCGACTTGCTGACCGGCTGCCAGCCGGGGGCGCCGTCGCCCGCGTCGGCGGCCCACGCGCGCAGCAGGGTCTGCGGCCGCTCGACGGTGGTGCCGGTGCCGACCTTCTTCGGCCGGCGCTGCTCGGGCAGCCGGGTGATCCGCAGCCGGCGCCCGCCCAGCGTCAGCTCCAGCTCGACCTGGGTCAGCTGTCCGGGGTCGGCGTGGTCACTGCGCAGCCGGTTGGCCCGGCGAGCGTTGGGCGTCTCGCCGTACAGCGCGAAGCAGACCGCGTCCAGCACGCTGCTCTTGCCCGCGCCCGTCGCCCCGCGCAGCAGGAACAGCCCGCCGGCGGCGAGCGCGTCGAAGTCCACCGTCTCGCTGCCCGCGAACGGGCCGAAGGCGGTGACGGTGAGCCGGTGCAGCCTCATCGGGGCAGGTCCGCCTTCCGGTCGGCGTCCGTGCGGACGTGCTCGAAGCCCTCGCGCAGCCAGCCGAGCTCGTCCGGCTCCGGCTCGGCCCCGGGGCGGACGTGCCGCAGGAAGCCCTCGGCGATCTCCAGGTCCTCCCGGCCGCTGACCCGGGAGGCGTACGACCGGGCCGGCTCGGTGCCGCCGTCCTCGGGGTCGAACAGCAGCTGGAGGGTGTGCGGGAAGCGGCGGCGCAGCTGCTCCATCGGCTCGCCCGGGCGGGCGGCGTCGGTGAGCGTGGCCTGCACCCAGGACTGCTCGTCCTCGGTGTACCTCTCGTCGGTGAGCAGCTCGGCGAGGGTGCCGCGCAGGGCGGCGAGGGCGCGCGGTCGGGGGCAGTCGACCCGCTCGGCCGTCACCGCGCCGTCGGCGGCGAGGTCGACCAGCCACATGGTCTTGCGCTGGCGCGCCTCGGAGAAGGAGTAGGCGAGCGGGGAGCCGCTGTACCGCAGGTGGGGGGCGAGGGTCTGGCAGCCGTGGAGGTGGCCGAGCGCGGCGTAGTGCACCCCGTCGAACACCGAGGCGGGGACGGCGGCGACCCCGCCGACGGCGATGTCCCGCTCGCTGTCGCTCGGTGCTCCGCCGGTGACGAAGGCGTGCGCGAGCACCACCGCCCGCGTCCCCTCCGGGCGGGCCGACAGGTCGGCGCGGACCTGCTCCATCGCCGCGCCGAGCACCGCCGCGTGCCCGCCCTTGGCCAGGCCGAAGCGCTCGCGGACCAGCGTCGGCTCCAGGTAGGGCAGCCCGTACACCGCCACCGGGCCGTGCTCGTCCGCCAGCAGGACGGGCTCGGCGCACGCGCCCGGGTCCGTCCGCAGGTGGATCCCGGCGCGCCCGATCAGGCCGGCGCCGACGCCGAGGCGGCGGGCCGAGTCGTGGTTGCCGCTGATGAAGACCGTCGGGACCCCGAGCTCCGCCAGCCGGTGCAGCACGTCGTCGAACAGCGCGACCGCGTCCAGGCTGGGCAGCGCCCGGTCGTACACGTCCCCGGCGACCAGCACGGCGTCCACGCCCTCGGACCGGACCACCTCCACGAGGTGGTCCAGGAAGGCGCGCTGGGCGTCGTGCAGGCTCTCCCGGTGGAACGAGCGCCCGAGATGCCAGTCGGAGGTATGCAGCAGTCTCACTACAGCGCTCCTACCTGCACGTTTGCCACTTTGATGTCCTCCGGGTCAGCACCGAGTCAGCACGGGTCACGCGGCCAGTGCCTGGTCAGTACCGAGTATCACAGGACCCACCGACAGAGCCTCGTCCATCACGGTCCTCAGTCTCTCTCGCGCATCAGGGGAGAGGCGGCCGTAGATGTCGGCGGTGATCCGGATCGTGGAGTGCCCGAGCCAACGGGAGACCTCCAGGGGGGACACCCCACCCGCGATGGCACCGGAGGCGAAGAAGTGCCGGAGGTAGTGAGCCGTCCACGGCTCATCACCGTACCCCGAGGGCGTGCACCAGGAGCACGGCCCGCTCTTCGCCCGCCGGGCTCTCCGCCTGGGCCTGGTCCGGCTGGAAGAGGACGGTGATCCCTGCCACGATCCCCATGCGCAGGGCCGCATGGGCGACTGCATTTCGATCTCGATCGAGTTCCGCCGATGTCTGGTCCCGTCATGTACACACTGCGTACGCTCGAACCCGACTGCTCGTTGGTGCGAGAGCCCGGGGGACACGATGGCTCACGAGGCAAGCCCTGGCCAGCTCGTCGGGGGGAAGTACCGGCTGGTCTCCAGCCTGGGGTCGGGTGGCTTCGGACGGGTTTGGAAGGCTCACGACGAGCACCTTGACGTAGACATAGCGATCAAGGAGATCTGGCTCCCACCCGCGCAGTTCGAGGAGGAGTACAACGAGCGCCTCAAGCGCGCCGCGCGTGAGGCCCGAAGTGCCGCCAAGCTCCGCGATCACCCCAACATCGTGACCGTTCACGAAGTCGTCGTGGATGCCGGCCGCCCGTGGATCGTGATGCAACTGGTCAACGGCTGCTCGTTGGACGAATACGTCAGGCGGCGTGGCCCGTTGCCCCGTGACACGGCGCTCAAGGTTGCCAGGGCACTCCTGGAAGCCCTTGACGCCGCTCACCGCGCCGGTATCTTCCACCGCGACGTCAAACCGGCCAACGTCATGATGGCCTCCGACGGAAGAATCCTTCTCACCGACTTCGGGATCGCCCGGCACGAGAACGACACGGTGCTGACTGCGTCGGGGACAGTCATTGGCTCCCCGGAGTACATGGCGCCCGAGCGAATCCGGGGACGGGCCGACATGCCGGTCAGCGACCTCTTCTCCCTCGGAGCCACGCTCTTCCAAGCCATTGAAGGAATCTCCCCGTTCAGGAGGGAGACGTCAATGGCATCCATGTCCGCAGTGCTGATGGATGAGCCTCCACCGCTCGTGAAGGCCCGTGACCCGCTTAGAACAGTCGTCCGGCTGCTGCTTGAGAAGAAGCCCGAACAGCGGCTCGGCATTTCAACAGCATTGGTCTTCCTTGCCGGACCTTCTCGCTCGGAGAACCCCGGTGGGCCGCAGACTGAGCACAGGGTCTTGCTGCCGAAGAAGGATAACCAAGCCTACTTGAGAGCAGCCATAGAGCTTGAGCGGCAACAGCAGGTTGAGAAATTACTGCTCAACAGGCCATCACCTGCCACGCCGGTGCCCGCTGTCAACACACGCGGGCCACTGGAACAGCGGCACAGCAACTCCGAAGGCCAAGATGGCGCGAGCAGTGCAACCGAACGATCGGGCGGTCTCACGGCAAAGAAGGCCCGCGATGCAGTAGTCGTAGCAATGGGTGCCGTAGTTATGGTTGGCGCAATATCCTGGGGCCTTCCGAAATTAGTGAACAACACGGCCTGCGGGTGGATGAAGAGCGCGCTCGTCAAGTATGAGCCGAATGGCTATACTACATATCAAAATCGACAGCAGATCATCAATCAGGCGAAAGATGCTCTAGATCTCCCAGAGCTTGACTATGACATAAAATCCCGGCTTGAGACATATGAAGACAGCCTATTGAGAAATTGGTATGCCCAAGACGCTGGGGATGGTCAGGCGAGCCGGGCGCGGTCGGAGGTTTTGAAGGCATGCGGAGATGAGGGGAACTAGCGCGCCGAGGAGGCGCCAGGTGGGGACTCCTCCGAACTGCTGCCGCATGTCGGCGCCCGGCCATGGTCGTCCGCATGGACTCCTACCGCCCCGCCAAGACCACGCCCCCGGCTCCAGTGCCCGATCCCCGGCCTGAGCCGGTTGCCTCCGGGAACCCGTTCCTCGCGCTCCTCAGAACGCTCGAAGCAAAGCAAACCGCCCCGGCCTACTTGGCCGGGGCGGTTCTCTCATTTGCTGGTCCCGGGCATGCGTGATCGTCCGACCGGAGGCCTCGAGCACCTTTGCCGTGAGCCCCGCGTTCTTGCCGGGCGCGGTCGACAGCAGGTCGGGGACCACGGCGGCGAAGTGAGCCGGGACCAGGCGACTGCCAGCATGGTTCGGGTCTTCCCCCGGCCTGCGATGTACTCCCGCCGGACAAGCTGGTCGCCAGGGGCCAGGTTGAAGATGTCCTGGACGTACAGCGGGGGAACCACCAGTTCGGCCGCAGTGACACGACTGGTCTCGCCTTCCACCGGGCTCGACCTCAGTCGCTGCGCTGACAATCCCGGCCTGCTCAGTGGCCACGGGGGGTTGCCCGCTGGGCGAGCCGAGGGCGGGCGGTGGGCGAGTGGCGGGTGGACGGTGGGCGGGGGGTCGAAGAGGGGCTCATGTTTGCCCCTTGGTGGGCTGCGGTGGACGGCCTTGGGGGCAAATGTTGCTCCTCTGGGGAGCCTCGGGCGCAGGTGTTCGATTACTCGGGGTGGATTGTCAGTGGCTCTGTGTATGTTCCGTGGCGTCGGCGGATCCGGGGGTCGGAGGCCGACGGGACAGGAGGAGACCATGACCGTGCGGGAGTCGGTGTACGAGGTGTTGGGCGTCGTGGTGGTGCGGAAGCGGCTGCTGCGGGCGCCGGGGGCGCTGCTGTCCGGCGGGCGGAGGCCGGGGTCCGGGCCCGGGAACGCATCCGGGCCCGGGAGCGGGCCCGGGAGCGGGCCCGGGAGTGGGGCCGGCCCCGGGTTCGGGCGGCCGTCGGCGGGTGGGCCCGGTGGGGCCGCGCCGCCGGGCGCGGGGCGACCGCCGGGTGCGCGGGCCGTCGGGGCCGGGGGAGCCGGGGCGCGGGGGCGGCGCGACGGCCGGGCCCGCGGGGCGCCGCCCCAGCCGGTGGCGGTGGCGCTGGCCGTCGAGGCGGAGGACTTCGCCGTGCTGGCCGAGTACGGGCTGTTCGGCGCGCTCGGATACCGGGAGTACCTGGTGCGGGCGGAGGAGCAGCTCAGGGGCCTGTACCAGCAGGGGCTGGAAGTGCACCTGCGCGTCCTGGAGGCGGGTGACTTCGAGGACTACTGCGCCGCGCTCGGCCTCGACCCCCGGGCGTCGGCCGCCCGGGTCGCGTACGCGGGGGATCCGGAGCTCGCCGGGGAGCCCTTCGTCTACGCGGGGGAGCCGATGGCCGACCTCCTCCCGGTGCTGCTGGACGACCACCGGGCGCGGGTGCGGATGTCCGTCGGCTGTGCGGCGCTGCTCGACGTGCTGGGCGACGACCTGGCCGGGCAGCGGCGGATGGCGGCCGTGATGCGGTACGTGACGTCCGTGTACCTGGCGCTGGCCGAGGGCGCGGGGGAGGGCTGCCACCTGCTGACGCTGCGCTGCCACGGCCCGGAGGACGGTGAGCAGCTCACCTCGGCGGTGGACGTCTGCGTCGAGGCGGGGCGGCTGCTACCCGCCGGGCGGGACGTGGAGGCGTTCTGCGTCACGCTCGCGGCCGGCGTGGCCTCGGGCGGTGCGGGGGCGTTGCTGCTGCACGGCGATCCGGCCGCGTCGCCGTACCGGTCGGCGGGCCACGCGGCGGACCGGGCCCCGGACTGGGAGGCGGACCGACCCTCGGACCACCCTTCGGGGCGGTCGGCGAGCGCTCCGCCGGGCGGGCTCGCGGACGGGGCGAGGAGCGGTCCGCGGGTGCGGGGCTGGGCGCTGGCCGGTGGGCGGCTGCGGCCGATGACCGCCCACGAGGTGTTCGACGAGCTGGCCGACGACGCGGCGCGCGGGCTGCCCTTCCCGCCCGGTGCGGTCCCGCAGCCGGGGTTCCCGCTGCCGGGCCTCCCGGAGGCCGGGGGCGGGGGTGGGCTGCTGGGGTGATCAGGGCGTTCGCGGCCTCCGCATCCACCATGCGGCGCTGGGGACTGTTCATCGACCGCCTGTTCGGGGAAGATCGGAGAAGATCAACAGCAGGAGTGCGCGGTCCCCCACGCCGCCACTCCGGTCGCTCCGCTCCGTACCGTGCTCCGTAGGGTCCGGCGAGCCCGACACCGAGAGGGGGGACGCGCGGCATGGGCCGGATCGAGTTCACGGCGGAGATCGCCGAGCTGCTCGGGAAGGTGCGCCGGCGTCCCACGGCGGGTTGGCCGTGGCGGCCGGGTGAGCAGGTGCCGGAAGGGCTGCCGATGAAGCAGTCCTGGGGCTGGCTGTTCGCCCCGGACGGCCGGGTGCTGACCCTGGTCAACCCCCGGGACGGGATCTGCTCGCTGCCCGGCGGCTCGCTGGAGCCGGAGGACGACGGCGACCCGGCCGCCGCCCTGGCGCGGGAGGCGGGGGAGGAGGCCCAGGCCGTGATCGGCCGGCCGTACTACCTCGGCTACCTGTACGACCGGGTCGGCTCGGCGAACGGCGGGCACGAGTGCGCCCGGGTCCGGATGGCGGCGGCGCTGCGGGCGGTCGGTCCGAGCGCGGCCGATCCGGCCTCGGGCCGGCACTACCGGCGGCTGCTGGTCGCGCCGGGGCTCGCGGTCGAGCTGCTGGGCTGGGGCGAGCCCGGGCTGCGCCAGGCCCGGGCGGCGGTCGCCACCGCCGTCCACTGGCTCGGTGTGCCGGCCGCCGCGAACGAGGAGATCGAGGAGCTCCCGGTCGAGGGCTGCACGGTCTTCCCCGGCCCGGTGTACCCGGGCGGCGGACGCGTCCCGCGGTACTGAACCGGGCCCCCGGAACGCGGCCGGCGGCGCGCCGTCCCCGGAGCAGGGCTGCCCGGCGGCGGGCGCGGAACCGACGCACCGGCGGCCGCAGCCTGACCGGTGGCTGACGGCGAGCTGACTTCTCGGAAGTTTTTTGTCTACACGCGATGACCGACGCGCGTCGACGTACACCCACACCCACCTGGGCGAACTCACGCTCGGTCGGTGGTAGTTCACGTTTGCGCTATCAGACGGCCCGTCAATGTCCTTGGCATGAGCGCTTCCGTGCCGGGCTACCGCCTGGTATCCCTTCTGTGACCCGCGTCATATCAGGAGGTGCCATGCTCCGCCCTGCTCGTGCCCTGTCCGTCGCCGCCATTGCGGCCGGTCTCACCATGACGACGCTCTTCGCGGCGTCAGCCGCCAACGCGGCGGGTGTCAACTACGTCGCCCTCGGGGACTCGTACTCGGCCGGCGTCGGTGCCGGTAGCTACCTGAGCGACAGTGGTAGCTGCAAGCGCAGCACCAATGCGTACGCGTACCTGTGGAAGAACACGAACAAGCCGTCCTCCTTCTCCTTCGTGGCCTGTTCGGGGGCGAGAACCGGCGATGTGCTCAACAGTCAGGTCTCCGCGCTGAACACCGGCACCACGCTGGTCAGCCTGTCGATCGGCGGCAACGACGCGGGCTTCGCCGACACGATGAAGACCTGCGTGCTGGGCTCGGACAGCGACTGCCTCAACGCCGTCAACACGGCGAAGAGCTACGCGACCAACACCCTGCCCGGCCAGCTGGACCGGGTGTACTCCGCCATCAAGGCCAAGGCTCCGAAGGCCCACGTCGTGGTGATGGGCTACCCGCACCTGTACAAGGTCGGCGGCGACTGCATCTTCGGCATCGGTGACACCAAGCGTGCCGCCATCAACGGTGCGGCCGACACGTTGGACGGCGTGATCGCCAAGCGGGTCGCCAACGCAGGCTTCACCTTCGGCGACGTGCGCAGCGCCTTCGCCGAGCACGAGATCTGCGGCTCGCAGAGCACCTGGCTGCACAGCACCACGCTGCCGATCGACGAGAGCTACCACCCGAACTCGGCCGGCCAGTCCGGGGGTTACCTCCCGGTGTTCAGCCGCTCCTGAGCGAAGCGGCGTCGAGTACGCCGGTGCCGGGCGGCCACGGCCGGCGGGCACCGGCGCGTTGTTCCGTGCCGGAGCGCGCGTCCGCCTGTGCGGGTCCGCGTGTCCGCGGGTGCGCCGGCGCCCGGGGTGGCGGTCGGCGTGAACTGACCTTGCGCGCGCGGCAGTTCACTTCCACGCCAGCAGACTGCCCGTCAATGTCTTTGGCATGAACGCTTCCGTGTTCGATTACCGCTTGGTATCCCTTTCTGTGACCCGCGTCATACCTGGAGGTGCGATGCTCCGCCCTGCCCGTGCCCTCTCCGTCGCCGCGATCGCGGCGGCCCTCACCATGACGACGCTCTTCACGGCGTCAGCCGCCAACGCGGCCGGCGTGAACTACGTCGCCCTCGGCGACTCCTACTCGGCCGGCGTCGGTGCCGGCAACTACCTGGGCGACAGCGGCAGCTGCAAGCGCAGCGCCAACGCGTACGCCGAGCTCTGGACGAACGCGAACTCCCCGGCCTCCTTCTCCTTCGTCGCCTGCTCGGGCGCGAGAACCGGTGACATCCTCAACAGCCAGATCTCCGCGCTGAACAGCGGCACCACGCTGGTCAGCCTCTCGGTCGGCGGCAACGACGCGGGCTTCTCCAGCACCATGAAGACCTGCGTGCTGGGCTCGGACAGCGACTGCCTCAACGCCGTCAGCACGGCCGAGAGCTACGCGACCAACACCCTGCCCGGCCAGCTGGACCAGGTGTACAACGCCATCAGTGCCAAGGCCCCGAACGCCCACGTCGTGGTGATGGGCTACCCGCACCTCTACCAGATCGGCGGCTACTGCCTCTTCGGCATCGGCGACACCAAGCGTGCCGCCATCAACGAGGCCGCCGACACCCTGGACGGCGTGATCGCCAAGGAGGTCGCCAACGCCGGCTTCACCTTCGGCGACGTGCGTGACGCCTTCTCCGGCCACGAGATCTGCGGCTCGCAGGACACCTGGCTGCACAGCACCACCCTGCCGATCGACGAGAGCTACCACCCCAACTCGGCCGGCCAGGCCAACGGCTACCTCCCGGTGTTCAGCCAGTCCTGAGCGTCCGCGCTCTGCCGCTCTGCCGCTCTGCCGCTCTGCCGCTCCGCCGTCCCGTCGGGTCGCCATCCCGGTGGGCTGACGGTGTGACGCCGGTGCCGCCGTCCCCTCCCAGGTCCTGGGAAGGGACGGCGGCACCGCCGCGTCAGCGCCCGGTGCCGGGGTCCGGCCGCACCGGCGGGAAGGGGATCCCGGCGAGAGCGGGCAGCAGCTCCGCCTCCTCGTGGGCGAGGTGAGCCTCCAACTCAGCTGACATCCGGTCCAGTTCGGAGCGGAGCTGATCCGGATCCGTGACCTCGATCCCGGCCAGCAGCGCCAGCAGCTCCTCCTTGATCCGTCCGATCGCCCGGTGCTGCTCACCGAGCCGCTCCAGCACTCCGGCGAGTTCGGGGTGGCTGCGCGCGAGGGCGGGGAAGATCGCGGAGTCCTCGCCGGTGTGGTGGCGCGTCAGCCCCTCGCAGAACGCCAGGCAGTGCTGGCGCAGTTGCAGCCCGAGCCCGGCCGGGCGGCCGGGGGAGTGGGCTTGGGCCTCGGCCCGGACGTGGCGCAGTTGGGCCCGCAGCCAGCTGTGCGCCTCCAGCAGCTTGTCGGCCAGGCTGCGGACGTCGCGCGGGTGGCCCGGCGGCGCTTCGGGGCGCTCCAGGACGACCACCGGCAACTCCCGCTCGGTGTGGGCCTGGTAGTCGCCGTACCCGGGTGCCCGGCGGACGACGGCGGCGAACAGTCGCTCCCGGCGCGGGCCTTCGGCGGGTACCGCGATCGCGTCGAAGGTCTCGGTGCCGAGCTCGACCCTGACCACGGGGTGGGCCAGCAGATTGCGGTACCACTGCGGGTGTTCCGGCGCGCCGGCCGCCGAGGCGATGACCAGGAGCAGCCCCTCGGACCGGACGTACCCGAGCGGTACGGTGTGCGGCCGGCCGGAGTGCGCCCCGGTGGTGGTCAGCAACAGCAGGTCGCCGCCCTCGAACGGACCGCCGACCCGGCCGTCGTTGGCGCGGAACTCCTCGATGACATTCAGGTTGAAGGACATGGGCATGTGTGTGGTGAAGTCTCCTGCGAGTGAGGGGGCGCGGCCACACACGGCATCACGCGACGAACGGGCGGACACCGTGGTGGCCGCCTGGGTCAGATCAGGGCAGCGGAGAAGGTACTCATCGCGCATCGTCCCTTTGCGTGCAAGGTGCTGGCCCGACTGCCGGCCGGCCCACTTCTCTGTGGCCGACGCCGCGCTGCACACCCCCATGAGACGTGGGCCGTGGATGCCGTGTCAATAGGCGTGATCACCGTGGAGCGTGCGCGGGGAGAGGGGGTGGGGCCGACGGTGGCAGCGACGGGACGACCGCGAAGGGATGACGGGTAACAGATGACAGAGAACAGATGACAGATAACAGCTGACAGATTTCATCATCTGAAATCTGTCGGCTGTCATGCGTCGGCTGTCATCCGTTCGCCGCCCGGGGCGGGCCGGTCAGCGCAGGTAGTCGATCAGCCCGGCCGGCTTGAGGCCCGCGGCGTCGGCGGCGGCGAGGGCGCGGGGCAGGTCGGTGGCGAGGGTGTCGGTCCAGTGCATCAGGATCACGTCGCCCGGCTGGAGCGGGCCCGGGTGCCAGATGTTGGAGGCGCCCCAGCTGTAGTCGGCGTCGGCGGTCAGCACGGTGCGGATGCCGCAGTTCGCGGCGGCCTGCAGGGTGTCGGCGTTCCAGGCGAAGAACGGCGGGCGGAACACCACGGGCGCGGTGCCGAACAGCCGGGTCATCGCGTCGCGCGCGTCGCAGATCTCCACCTGCTGCTGCTCCAGGGGGAGTTTGCTCAGGTCGGAGTGCGAGACGCTGTGGTCCTGCACGGAGGAGCCGGGCACGGCGGTGACCCGCTTGAAGAAGTCCGGGTCGGTGCCGGCCGGCATCGGCAGCGGGAAGGCCGTGATCGGCAGGTGGTGGTCGGCGATGAAGCGTTCCGC
The DNA here is from genome assembly GCF_042738155.1 of Kitasatospora sp. NPDC059088. NCBI lineage: Bacteria > Bacillati > Actinomycetota > Actinomycetes > Kitasatosporales > Streptomycetaceae > Kitasatospora > Kitasatospora sp. NPDC059088. The sequence continues at coordinate 175,780 of NZ_JBHYGR010000001.1, forward strand.
CTCGGGGGTGCGCTGCCAGCCGTCGTCCACGGTGAAGAAGACGACCTTGTCGGTGGTCGGGATCGAGCCGGCCGCCACCGCCGGGGCGGGCGCCGGGCCGTCGACCCGTACGTCGTCCACCGAGAACGGGCCCTGCTGGTACCAGCCGTGCACGTACAGCCGGATGCTGTGGGTGTTCGGGCCGGTGGTGAAGCGGGTGGTCAGCTGCTGCCAGCCGCCGGAGGTGGTCTCGGTCCAGGCGGGGGCGACGTCCCGGCCGGTGCCGGTGGCGCCCAGGTAGACGAAGTTGCCGCGCACCCAGGCCGAGGCGGTGTAGGTGGTGCCGGGCTGGACGGCGACGGTCTGCGCGCACTCGCCGGTGGAGTCGTCGTTCGCCGGGGTGACGGTGAGCGCCGAGGTGCCGGAGTGTGCGCCGGAGGTGGTGACGGCCGCCTCGGCCGGGCCGCCGGTGCAGCTCCAGCCGGGGATGCTGCCCCAGTCGGCGAGGGCGGGGGAGGGCAGTTCGAAGCCGGGGTTGGTGGCCAGGTTGACGGTCGTGGCGCCCGCGCCGCCGGCGGGGGAGACGGGGGTCGCGGGGGAGGCCGTCGGGGAGGCCGTCGGGGAGGCGGAGGCCGCCGGGACGGCGAAGGCGGTGAGCAGCGCGACGGAGGCGGCCAGCGCGGACAGGCGCGTGGACATCGACACGTGAGGACTCCAGCAGGTGGGGGCACGCCCGTGGGGAGGGCGCGGAACGGGAATCTGGACCGTGGAACCGGGGCGCTCCCGGAGGGGCGGGAGCGGGTGGTGCAGGTGCGCCGCACTCGGACCGAAGAGCAACAATGGACTGGACCAATCCACCCGTCAAGGGAACGGCAGGTGAACCGCAGCGCGAACGATCCGTCCCGAAAGGGGACAAGACGGTACGTCAGAAGACCTGCCCGACGGCATGGTTCGGACGGAGGTCAGGCCCGGCTCAGGAGAGGTACAGCTCCTCGATGTCCGTCGAGTAGTACTCCGCGATCGCCGTCCGCCGCAGCTTGAGTGAGGGGGTCAGCAGTCCCTGCTCCAGGCTGAACTCCCGTGGCAGCAGGCGGAACGCGCGGATCGACTCGGCCCGCGAGACGGCGGTGTTCGCCGCCGCCACCGCGCGCTGGACCTCGACGTGCAGCTGCTCGTCCGCCAGCACCGCCCAGGCGTCCAGTTGCTCCCGTCCGCGGGTCTTGAGCCAGTGCGCCAGCGCGGCCGGGTCGAGGGTGATCAGCGCCGCCACGTACGGCCGGTCGTCGCCGACCACCAGGCACTGGGAGACCAGCGGGTGCGCCTCGACCCGTTCCTCCAGTGCCGTCGGGGCGAGGTTCTTGCCGCTGCTGGTGACGATCAGGTCCTTCTTGCGGCCGGTGATGGTGAGGTAGCCGTCCTCGTCCAGCCGGCCCAGGTCGCCCGTCCCGAACCAGCCGTCGACCAGTGATTCCGCCGTGCACTGCGGGTGGTTGAGGTAGCCGCCGAAGACCGAGCCGCCGCGCACCCACACCTCGCCGTCGTCCGCGATGGCCACCGAGGCGCCCGGCACCGGCTGTCCGACGGTGCCGAGCTTCTGCCGGCCGGCCGGGTTGGCGGTGATCGCCGCGCTGGTCTCGGTGAGGCCGTAGCCCTCGTAGAACTGGAGCCCGGCGCCGGTGAAGAACAGGCCCAGGTCCCGCCGCAGCGAGGAGCCTCCGCACATCACGGTGCGCACCCGCCCGCCGAGCACGGCGCGCAGCTTCGGGTAGACGGTCCGCTCGTAGGCCAGGTGGCGCAGCCGCAGGGCCGTACCGGGGCCGGGTCCGCGGCCGAAGGCCTTCTGCTCCCGGGCGGCCGCCCAGTCGACGGCCACCTGCCGGGCCTGCTCGAAGAGTTCGCCGCGCCCGGCCTCCTCGGCGGCGCGCCTGGCCCGCTGGAAGATCTTCTCGAAGACGTACGGGACGGCGTGCAGGAAGGTCGGCCGGAAGCTCGCCAGGGCGGGCAGCAGCGCGTCGGTGGAGACCTCGGGGACGTGCCCGATCCGGAAGCCGCCGCGGATCGCCGCGATCTGCACCGCCCGTCCGTAGACGTGCGCCAGCGGTAGGAAGAGCAGGGTGGCGGGCTGGCCGCCACCGCCGGTGTCGCGCAGCACCTCGCCCCAGCCGGCGAGCAGCGAGTCGGCCTCGGCGGCCAGGTTGGCGTGGCTGATCAGGCAGCCCTTGGGGCGTCCGGTGGTGCCCGAGGTGTAGACCACGGTGGCGATGTTGGCGGCGGTGACGCCGAGCCGCTGGCGGTGCACCAGGGCGTCGGGGACGCCCATGCCGTCCTCGGTGATCGCGGCGACGCAGTCGCGGTCCAGCTGCCAGATCCCGGTCAGGTCGGGCAGGGCGTCGCAGACCGCGCCGACGGTCATCGCGGCGTCCTCGTCCTCGACCAGGCAGGCCACCGCCTGGGTCTCGGCGAGGATCCAGCGGACCTGCTCGGGCGCGGCGGTGGGGTAGACCGGGACGGTGATCGCACCGATCGACCAGAGTGCGTAGTCGAACAGCGTCCACTCGTATCGCGTGCGGGACATCAGGGCGACCCGGTCGCCGTAGCGCACGCCGCGGGTCAGCAGGCCCTTGGCGAGGGCGAGGACGTCGTCCCGGAACTCCCGTGCGGTGACGTCCTGCCAACGTCCGTCGCCGGTCCGCCGGGACAGTTGCACCAGGTCGGGGCGGCGTTCGGCGGTGTCGTACAAGGAGTCGGCGAGTCCTCCGGTGGCCTCGGGCCCGGCCGGGGCGGGGGTGGTGAACTCGCGCACAGTCCTCCCCAGTTCGCGTCTCGCGGCGCTGTCCGTCGGCCCCGGCGCACGGGCACCGGGATGGCGGCGCCCGGTCGTGCGGGGTGGTGCGAAACTATCGGATCGGCCTGTCACTGCCCAGGGTTGTGACGGTGACGCGACGAGATCGACACCGGTCAGCACGGATGGTGTCGCAGTTGGGGAGGAGTCGCGGAGGCGGCGGTGGGTGCCCCGGGGGTGCCCCGGGAGCCGAGTGGGAGTCGTCGGTGACGGCACGGCGACGGGCCGGGGAGGAGGGGCCGGGTCCGGCTCGGGGTGGAGCGGGGTGGATCGCGGCCGTCCCCTGACGTGTCCGGGGCAAGGCGAAGAAGCGGATCGGTTCGACCCTCGAACGTGTGGTCAGGGCGTAGTAGAGTCTCGCAGACCCGTGGCCGGGAGCCCCCGCAGCTCCCTGTCCAGGACTCCCCGAGTACCGCCCCGCCCGCCGTCCAGCCTGCCGTCAAGCCTGCCGTCCCACCAGTACCCCGGAAGCCCTCCGAACCGCTCCCCGTCCGCGCCTGGCACTTCCCCGACCGAGGACTCCATGCGTCTGCGCAGCAGCTCGATCCGCGCGAAGATCATCGCGCTGCTCCTGGTGCCCATCGTCGCGCTCGTCGCCCTGTGGGCGTACGCGACGCTCGCCGCCACCGGGGACGCCTGGAGCCAGCTGTCGATCAGCAGTGCGTACAAGGACTACGGGGCGGCGGTGGACCAGTACACCGGCGACCTGCAGAACGAGCGCCGCGCCGCCGTCCAGCACCTGGCCGACCCGAACTCGCCGGTCGCCCGGGACGGCTTCGAGCACGCGCGGACGGCCACCGACCACAGCCTCGCGGTGCTGCGCCAGAAGAAGGACGCCGCCGGCGACCGGCTCTCCACCGGCCAGCGGGCCCGCCTGCTGCAGATCATCGCCGCGGCCGACCAGCTCGGCCCGCTCCGCGCCCAGGTCGGTCGACTGGCGCTCAACTGGGAATTCGCCCTCGGACAGTACAGCGACCTGATCCGCCCCGTCTTCGGCTTCCGGTCCGCGTACGTCGCCCGGCAGAGCGGCCAACTCCCGCGCCAGGGCACCATCCTGATCGAGCTGGTGCGCGCCCGCGAGTACCTCTCCCAGGAGGACGCGGCGATGGAGGGCCTGCGCACCGGCGCGGCCCGGCCCACCGCCGAGCAGTACCAGGCCGCGCTGGACGCCCTGCACAACCAGCAGGCCCTGTTCACCGTCTACATCGCCGAGCTGGAACCCGCCGACCAGGCCGACTACATCGCGCTGCGCGGCGGCGAGGCCTGGGGCGCGCTGGCCCGGGCCGAGGCGGACTTCGTCGGCGCCGGCGGCCCCGACCGGGTGGTCCAGGCCCTCAACGGCGACAACTGGCGGGAGACCGCCGACCGCTCGCTCGGCGACCTCTCCTCGATCAACTCCCGGATCACCGCAGGGATGGACGAGCGCGGGCGCTCGGCCGCGATCGCGGCGCTGTGGCGCGGCGGCATCGCCGGCGCGATCGGCCTGGTCGCCGTCGTGCTGTCGGTGATGATCTCCTTCCGGATCGGGCGCGGCCTGGCCCGCGAGCTGATCAACCTGCGCAACGCGGCCAATGAGCTCGCCAGCACCCGACTGCCGTCCGTCATGCTCCGGCTGCGCCGCGGCGAGCCGGTGGACGTCGCCGTCGAGGCACCCGAACTGCGCTTCGGCCAGGCCGAGATCGGACAGGTCGGCCAGGCCATCAACGCGGTCCAGCGGGCCGCCGTGGAGGCCGCCGTCGAGCAGGCCGAACTGCGCCGCGGCGTCGCGGCGGTGTTCGTCAACCTGGCCCGGCGCAGCCAGGTGCTGCTGCACCGGCAGCTCACCCTGCTGGACACCATGGAGCGCCGCACCGAGGACCCGGCGGAGCTGGAGGACCTCTTCAAGGTCGACCACCTCACCACCCGCATGCGCCGCCACGCCGAGGGCCTGATCATCCTGGCCGGCGGCTCACCCGGACGCGCCTGGCGCAAGCCGGTCCGGATGGTGGACGTGGTCCGCGCGGCGGTCGGTGAGGTCGAGGACTACGCCCGGGTGACCGTCCGGCCGTTCCCCGGCACCGGCCTGCTCGGCAGCGCCGTCGCCGACGTCACCCACCTGATCGCCGAACTGGTGGAGAACGCGGCCGTGTTCTCCCCGCCGACCACCCAAGTCACCGTTCAGGGCGAGGTGGTGGCGCACGGCTTCGCGCTGGAGATCGACGACCGCGGACTCGGGCTGAGCGAGCAGCTGCTCGCCGAGATCAACGAACGCATCACCGAGGAGCAGGAGTTCGACCTCGCCGACACCGACCGGCTGGGGCTGTTCGTGGTCAGCCGGCTCGCCCGGCGGCACGGCATCCGGGTCCACCTGCGGCCGTCCCCGTACGGGGGGACGACGGCGGTGGTGCTGATCCCGCGCGAGCTGCTGGCGGAGGCACCGGACGGATTGCCGGAGCCGCCCGCGGCCGGGGGCGGTGCCGGCGGTGTCACGGGTGGAGGACGACGGCCGGTGGGCCGGGCGGCCGGGCGTACGGCCGGGCGGCGTGACCTGGTCGCGGTGCCCGACCCGGCCTCCGGCGGCGCCGCGGGCCCGTCCGCGGGCGCGTCTCCGTTCGCGGATTCGTCCACGTCCATGTCCACGTCGCCGTCCACGGATCCGTACCCGGGCGGGTCTGCCGGTCCGGTGCCCGCCGGGGGCACGGGCGGGCGGCACCGGGTGACCGGCGGACCGCGGCCGTCCGTGCCCGAGACCGGGCTTACGGCCAACGGGTTGCCGCGCCGGGCGGCACGGACCAAGGGCGGTCCGGTGCTGGTGCCCGCGCCGGCCTCGGACGTCGAGACCGGGACGGGCACGGGACGGCACCGGCGGGACGCGGCGCAAGCCACGGTCGCCGCGGTGCCCGCCCTGGTGGACGCCGTGCCCGTGGATGCCGCGCCGGTGGACGCCGTGCCCGCGGACGCCGCGCCGGTGGACGCCGTGTTCGGGGGCGCCGCCCCCGTCGCCGCGGCTGGGGCCGACGCCGCGCCCCGGACGCCCGGCGGGCTGCCCCGTCGGGTCCGGCAGGCGAACCTCGCTCCGCAGCTCAAGGAACTGGCGAAGGACCGCCTCCGCGGGGAACCCGGGGCCGCGGGCCGGGCCGGTGGACCGTCGGCGGAGGCCGCCGATACAGGGGAGGCCGACCGGGCCGCGGAGGTCAGGGAACGCTCGCCGGAGGAGGCCAGGGCCACCTTCGCCTCGTTCCAGCGCGGCTTCACCCGCGGCCGCGGCACCACCGCCCCGGCGGACCGTACGGCCGCGTCGGGTGCCCGGCCCGTCGCCGTACCGCGCTGGCAGCCGCCGGACACCTCCCGGCTGGCGATCAGCCCGGCGCCCGCCCCGGCGGCGCTGCCCGCACTCCCGCCCGGGGACGCCGCCCGGGCGCCGCTCGCCCGTCGGATCCCGCCGGGCCAGCCGGTGCGGCGGAACCCTGCGGCCGTCCCGGCCGTACCACCAGTGACACCTTCAGTGCCCGTAGCACCGGCAGTGCCCGCCACACCGGCAGGACCCGTAGCACCGGCAGGAACCGTCGTACCCGCAGGACCCGTAACACCGGCAGTGCCCGCTACGGCCGCAGGACCCGCTGCACCCTCAGGACCGCAGGATCCGCAGCCCTCGTAGTACCCGCACCACCCGCTCCAGCGGAAGGAACTGATTCATGACCACTTCGACGCAGCCGTCCGGGGACCTCAACTGGCTCCTGGACGACCTGGTGGGCCGGGTCGCGGCCCTGCGCTACGCGGTGATCCTCTCCAGCGACGGGCTGGCCACCGGCGCCTCGCGCGACCTCGACCGCGAGGACGCCGAGCACCTCGCCGCGGTCGCGGCCGGGTTCCACAGCCTGGCCAAGGGGGCCGGCGGGCACTTCAAGGTCGGCGGGGTCCGGCAGACCATGGTGGAGCTGGACGAGGCGTTCCTTTTCATCACGGCTGCGGGCGACGGCAGTTGTCTGGCCGTGCTGAGCGAGGCCGAGGCGGACATCGGCCAGATCGCCTACGAGATGGCCCTGCTGGTCAAGCGGGTCGGCGAGCACATGGCCGCCGAGCCGCGCACCGAAACCGCCGCGCCGAGGGGCTGAGCGGTCCGATGGCGGATCCGATGGCGGACGGCTCGGTGACCCCGGAGGGCGCGGAGCCGGCGGGCACGGCCCCGGAAGGCACGGAGCCGGACGGCCCGGCCACCGACGGTGCGGGGCCGGAGCAGGACACCCCGGGCGGACCCGAGGTCGACCTGTTCCGGCCCCGCACCCCGGTCGACGACCGGTGGTTCGACGACGAGGCCGGACCGGTGGTGCGGCTCTACTCGATGACCAGGGGCCGCACCCGGCCGGTCGAGGAGGGGCTGTTCGACCTGATCTCGCTGGTCACCGCCAAGGAGCCCGGGCCGGACGCGGGGGCCGTGCCCGCGCACGTCCTCGACCCGGAGCACCAGACCCTGCTGGCCTGGTGCCGCCACGAGCCGCTGTCCGTCGCCGAGCTCGGCTCCTACACCGACCTGCCGGTCAGCGTCGTGCGCGTCCTGCTCGGCGACCTCTACGACGCCGACCTGATCAGCGTCACCCGACCCGTTCCGCTCGCCGAGCTGCCGGACGAGCGCCTGCTGCGAGACGTGATCAATGGACTCCGTGCGCTCTGACCCCACCCCGCCGAGCACCGCCGCGAAGCCTGCCGGGAGCGCCGATGACCCGCGCTGGCGCGGCGGTCCGGCCGCCGCGGTGAAGATCCTGGTGGCGGGCGGGTTCGGCGCGGGCAAGACCACCCTGGTCGGGTCGGTCAGCGAGATCCGGCCGCTGCGCACCGAGGAGGAACTCAGCGAACTGGGCCGCCCGGTGGACGACACCTCGGGCGTGGAGGCCAAGCGGACCACCACGGTGGCGATGGACTTCGGCCGGATCGACCTGCGGCCCGGCCTCGCGCTCTACCTGTTCGGGACGCCCGGGCAGGACCGGTTCTGGTTCGTCTGGGACGAGCTGGCGCGTGGCGCGCTCGGCGCCGTGGTGCTCGCGGACACCCGGCGGCTGGCCGACTGCTTCCCCTCGGTCGACTTCTTCGAGCAGCGCGGCATCCCGTTCCTGGTCGCGGTCAACTGCTTCGACGGCACCGAGCGGTTCGCCCCGGAGGAGGTCCGGGACGCGCTGGACCTCGACCCGGGCATCCCGGTGGTCCTGTGCGACGCCCGGCTGCGGGAGGACGGCAAGGGACTGCTCGTGGCGCTGGTCGAGCACGCCGCCGAGCTCCGTCGGCGGGCTGCGGCCCGGACCTGAGGCTCCGTGGGATCGGTCCTGGTCAGGGGCGCTTCGTGCACCCGACGTCTCATTCGGTGGTCCACATGTCGGACGAACGGTGCGCGGAAGGTTGCCTAGACAGGCTCGGGCGTGGAAGGCTCTGTGGACGTAAGCCGTCCCGGCGCGCACCGGATCATGGGTGTGTCGCCGCGCGGGCAACGAAGCGCAACGAAGCGCAAGCGCGTGGAGCGCGACGAGGCAGGACGAAGGGGGAGGGCAGCAGGGATGACCGTCGGCAAGCGACGCATCACCGCCGTGCCCGGCCCCGTCATGCCGGTGCTCACCGTCCGCCGCTACATCGACCACGCGCTGATCTGCAGCGCCTGTTGTCGCTGACCGGCCTCCTCCACCCCGGTACGTCCCCGGCACCCCAGGCCTGCACCCGGCCGCCGCCCGACGCACCACCGACCCCGTCGACCAGGCCGTAGCGGACCGCACGTCAGGAGCGCCCGCGGCCGACCGATCCGGCCCCGCCCCGCGGAGAGACCACCAGTGAACACCGTTCGCCCCAGCAACTCCCTCGAACCGTTCTGGCCGTCCCGGCAGCCACACCTGTTCGATCAGACGTGTCCGGGTTCGCCCAGCGCGTCCCGGCCCTCCGCCCGCTGAACCCGGTCCCCCGGTCCAGCTCCGGCAGTACGCCCGGTCGACGCGCAGACGACTCCACCCCGTCCGTCACGCGCGAAATGAGCGGCACACCATGTCTTCCTCCTCCACGGCCACCCTGCCCCTGCCCGTCGCGACCCCGCACCTGCGCGCGGTCCGCTCCGTTCCCCCGGTCTCCGTCCCGCCCGTCTCCGTTGTTTCTTCCGTCGTTCCCTCCGCCGTGCCCTCCGGCCCGTCGGTCCCGCCCCAGTCCGGGGCGGTCGCACCGCCGGCCCCCGCGTCGCTGCTCGCCGCACTGCCGGAGGGCGCGGCCGTCGTCGCCGCCCTGCCGCAGGGAGTGCTGCCGCAGGGCCTGCTCGCCCAGTACGGTGCGCAGACCGGCGCGCCCGCCGGCCACCCGATGGTCGGCTACCTGGTGCTGGTACCGGCCGAGAGCCCGGCGGCCGGTCCGCTCGGACTGGCCGGGCACGCCACGCCGGGCACGCTGCCGGGTGGCGCCGGATCGGGCCTTGCGGGTTCGGGTCTTGCGGGGACGGGCGCCGCACCGGCCGCCGTCCGTCCGGTCCGGCCCGCCGGACGCGGCATCGCCGTCGACGCCGAGCGCCGCAACGCCTACGTCGACGGGCGGCTGCTCGACCTCACCTACCTGGAGTTCGAGCTGCTTGCCCACCTCACCGAGCACCCGCAGCGGGTGCACACCCGGGACCACCTGGTCTCGGCGGTCTGGGGCTACGGCCACGTCGGGGACGGTCGCACGGTCGACGTGCACGTCGCCCGGCTGCGCCGCAAGCTCGGCCCCGCCTACCGGGACTCGATCGTGACGGTGCGCCGGGTCGGGTACAAGTACACGCCGGTCAACTGAGCTGCTGCTCCGCGCTGTTCGGCCGTTGGCCCAGGGTCTTCGGTCCACCGTCTCCGGCCCACCGTCGGTGGCCGACCGTCTCCGGCCGACCGCTTGTGGCCGACCGCCTTCGGCGTGAGGCCGCTCTGCGTCACAGCGGGCCGCCCGTTGGTGCGTGAACGGGCGGCCCCCTGCCGCGGGGTGGGGCGGCGGGGGGGGGGGCGGGTCGATGCGGTTGGTCCGGGTGGGGGGGGGCCCGGGGGCGGGCCGTTGGGCGGGGGGCCGCGC